>JBEKTG010000006.1:0-21199 GCA_049516275.1 Candidatus Acidiferrales bacterium | reverse complement strand
ACCTCGCGTTTGGCGATGCACAAGGCGAGAACGTCCTGCAGTTGATCGCGGAATCCGTAGGCGCCGCTTACCTGGTAGAAAGCGGCTCGGCCCCAGATGCGGCACGACAGTGTTTGGTAGAGGAGCCAGCGATTGAGCATTACGTCCATGGCCGGCTCGGGAGTGGTGACGTGGACGGCGCCGAGGACGTCGTCCCAGGCCGTGATCGCTTCCCTGAGAATTTCGTCCAGGTTGGCCGCGCGATAACGCCCGATCAACTCCTGCGCTTTTTCGCGGCTTTCCGCCTGGCCGAGAAAGAAAACAATTTCGGCGCGGCCGCCGGGACGCAGCTCGACGGAAGTCAGCAGCGCTGCACACGGGTCAAGCCCGGCACCTACTTTCCCGGAAAGGCGTTCGCCCCGGGCTAGCGCCGCAGGATGCGCCAGCGTTCCGTTGCGCCCGATAAATTCCTTGCGGTCGCAGGTAAAAGAAGCTTGTTTTCCGCCAAGGTCCGCGAAGGCGATTCGCCCACCGAATTCGCCTTCCCATGCGTTTCTCGCGAAGATCGCGCCGGTCTTTGTGTCCGCTTCGGTGACTATATAGGGTGCCGTCGCGCTTCGCGAACTCCCGAGCACCCATTCGGCATAGGCGGCAATGGAAAGGTATCGCGTGCGATTGGATGTGTTCTGCAGCCTGAGACGTGAAATTTTGACGGGGTCGTTGAGCGGAACGAATTGCGTCAATTCATGCCGGATTCCGTGCGAGGAGTGCTCAAAGCGCGTGTAGCCCTGGCCGTGCCGGCAAATATAGGTGTCGGCCTCCTGGCGGATGGGCAGCGGCGTGGGGCTCCATAGTTCGCCCGTGGCCTGATCGCGAATATAGATTGCTTCGCCGGGCGGATCGCTGACGGGATCGTTGGACCAGGGCGTTAGCTGGTTTTCGTGGCTGTTGACCGACCACGTGTAGCCCGAGCCGGATTCGGACGCGAGAAAACCGAACGCGGGATTGGCGATCACGTTGATCCAGGGCTGGGGCGTCCGGACGCCCTCGCCGAGCACGACGACGTACTCGCGCCCGTTGTCGTCGAAGCCGCCCAGTCCGTTGGCGAAAGCGAGGTCCTCGAATGAAAACGGCACGCTCGCTGTTTTTTCGCGTGCGGCGGGCGATGGCTGCGGCGTCGCGGGAACCACGGCGGGGACCGAACGCTGCGACCGGTTCACTTGCTCGGACAATGTGCCGCGGCGGCTGAAGATCACGGCGCGCGCCACTCCTTGCAGGATGGCGCGCAACTGCGGAGAGATCAAATCCGCTTTCAGCAGATAGATCTTGCCGAGGGCGTCTCCGCTTTCCGGCGAAACGCGCAGCTGGCTGCCTCGAACGAGCGCTTCGAGAGCGCCCTGCAGCTCTTGCGCGTAAGAGTGCGCCTTTTCGTTCACGATCACGAGGTCCGCGGGGAGATTCTTCATTCGCCAATATTCATGCGCGCGCAGGAGCTGGCGGATGATTTCGATGTCGTCGCTTTCGTCGATGAACGCGAGCACGATGGGCCGGTCGCCGGAGATGCCCTGCGACCACAGAGCGCCGAGGTCGAGCGAACCGCGGCTCAGCGCGTCGGAGGAGGGGCGGAGGGCCGCGTCGGTGTAGAGAATGGCGTTGGCCATCCGCTGAAAGAGGTTGGCCTCGTCTGGATCGATTCCCAGGTGCCGGAGTTGTACCTGCGCCTGCGTCCACGCAAGAGTGAGGGTGCGCTCGAAGGTGCTGGCGTCGCGATGCTTATCGGCCAGCTCGAGAGCCTGCTCGCGAGTGCCGGCGACGATGGTCGAGAAAATAACGCGCGCTGTGGTGCCCGGCGGAATGCGCAGGGTGCGGCGCAAACTCACGATGGGGTCGAGGACGGGGCCGGTGTTCTTGCCGAGCGGCGTGTTGTCGACAATCGATACGGGATTGCGGGTTTCGCGATTGCGCCCGATGAACTGCGAACGGTCGGTCTCGTACTCGATGTCGCCCACGGTTTCGCCCTCGACGGCCGTTACGTGGGCGAGCCAAACGGGTGCGTCCTTGCCGGACTGGCTGCGCCGGGTGGCCAGCAGCGCGCCGGTTTCGGCGTCGAATTCTGTTTCCACGAACAGGTTGGAAAAGGCCGGATGCGCGGCATCGGTTGCCTGCGACGTGAGGCAGATTTCCGCGTAGGACGTGATCTGGATTTCACGCGTGCGCAGGCTTTGGTTGGTGATCGAGACACGGCGCAATTCCGCGTCGTCGTCCGATGAGACGATGACTTCGAGCAGCGTGTGAAGCGAGCGGTCGCGCCGCTGGAATTCGGCGCGATCCTCGAAGAAGCAGGCCTCATAGGTTTCCGGCTCGATGCCCGCGGGCTGGTAGCCGGCCGACCACATCTGGCCGGTTTGGGAATCGCGAAGATAGATATAGCTGCCCCAGGAGTCGCGCGTGGCGTCTTCGCGCCAGCGCGTGACGGCGATATCCCGCCAGCGGCTGTAACCGGAACCCGCGGAAGTAAGCATCACGGCATAGCGCCCGTTGGAGAGCAGTTGCGTGCGAGGAGACGGATCGTGCGGGGTAACGAAGCGCCGCAAAGCCGGCGGAACAAGGTCGCGCACGCGCGCGGCCAGGACTTCCTCGGCGCGGGGCCGCGCGACCAGGACGTCGCGGGGCGTCTTTTCCTGCAGAAGCAATTCGACCGCTCGGACGATGGGTTCCTCATGGAAGCGGGCGCGCATCCGGCTGCCGGTCAGCACGTTGGCGAGCGAAATCAGCGTCATCCCCTGATGGTGGGCGAAGTAGGCCTGGATCACAGCGGCCTTCTTGCCTTCGGGGACGCGGCTGGCCGTGTAATCGAGCGCTTCGTAAAGGCCGTAAACACCCTTGGCTCCGGCCTCCATCAGCGTGGTTATGTTGTGCGCGGCGGCCACCGGATCGACCATGGCCGCTAGGGCGGTGGCGTACGGCGCGATCACCACATCTTCGCTGAGGCCGCGCTTCAAGCCGAGCCCCGGGACTCCGAAGGCGGAGTATTGATAACGGAGGTCGGTGTCCCGCGCATTGAAGGCCGATTCGGAGACGCCCCATGGGACGCCGCGCTCCGCGCCATATTCGATCTGCCTGCGGACCACGAGGCGCGCCGTTTCGCTCAGCACACTCTCTTCGGGCGCGCGCATCACCAAGGCTGGCATCAGGTACTCGAACATCGAGCCGGACCAGGAAATGAGCGCCGAACCGCGGTCGACCGGCGTGAGTGTGCGACCCAGGCGGAACCAGTGGGAGGATTCGGCGTCTCCCTTGGCGATGGCGATATAACTGGCTAGCCGCGCCTCGGACGCCAGAAGGTCATAACATGCCTCGTCGACCGTGCCGTCCGAGACGCGGTACCCGATGGAGAAAAGCTTGCGGGTGTGGTCGAACAGGAAGGTGAAATCCATCGCGTGAAACATATTCTCGGCGGTCTGCGCAATGACTTTCAGGCGGTTGGCGAGCGACTCGGCGTCCGCGGCGGCCTTTCGCACGGCTTCGGATAGCGCGTCGATATGGGCCAGGACGGCGAGGTTGCCGGGCGAGTCGCTAACGACGCGGTCGCGCAGGGTTGCAAGATCGACGAGCACGCCCGCGAGATACGTTGGCGCCTCCGAAAGCCTGGGAAGCTTCTGAAGAAAGGGTTCGACGACCAGCCAGTCGCTCCCGCCTTTCGAAATGGCGGCGATATCCTTGGCTCCGAGCCGGGTCCACGGGGCGAAAATCTGGGCATCGCGCCAGTGGCTTTCCATGCACTCGCGGGTAGCGTCGGCCCAGGCGTGCAACTCGGTTTCCGCGCCGTCGCTGCGACCCTGCGCGAAAGCTTGGGCGATGTCGGCCAGCGTGTGAGTCTGGGTGCGCAGGTCCGCGAGGCGCGCGGCCAGCGCCGCCGAATTGGCAGGTAACGGCTGCAAAGAGACCGCCAGCGCTTCCACGGCATTGCCGAGCTGCTTGCGCGTGACGATATTGGTGCGCCGGGTATCGGTGAGTCCGGTGAGGGGCTCGCGCAAAAGGGCGATGCAATCCTGCAGCCCGTCGATCAGTTGCGCGCCCGCGAGCGGCTTCTCCAGGAGTTCGCGGCAGCCGTTGGACAAAGCGAGCAAATGACCCGCGAGATTTCCGCTGTCGACCGACGAAATGTAGCGCGGTTCCAGCGGGCGGAGATCGCTGGTGTCGTACCAGTTGTAGAAATGTCCCCGGAAAAGTTCCAGGCGGCTCATCGTGGCGAGCGTTGCTTCGAGGCGTTCGACCGTTTCGGTGGTTCCAATGCAGCCGAGGTCGTTGGCGGCGAGGGTGGAAAGCAGATACAAGCCGATGTTGGTGGGCGAGGTGCGGTGCGCGACGACGGGCTTGGGGTCTTCCTGGAAATTGTCGGGCGGCAGCGCGTGATCCGCCTCGGTGACGAATGTCGAGAAAAAGCGCCAGGTCTTGCGCGACGTGATACGAAGGATCCGCTCTTCCGCGTCACTGAGCGGCACGGTCTCCTTCGATTTGGGGGCCACGCTGATCCACTGCGCTATGGCGGGAGCAAGCGCCCAGGCAACTAGAAACGGCGCTGCAGCGACAAAGGCTGCGTGGCGGCCCAGCGCGAGTATCACGGCAGCCGCCGCGGCGAAAGCGATTCCCCCGGCCATGCGGCGATACATGTTCACGAGGTTGAAGTCGACCGCGTACTTCGACTGCGCCGCCGTCACCCACTCGAGCATATTTTTGTGGGTGAGATAGAGCCGGGCGAGCGTGCGCGTGATGGCATCGAGCATCAGCCACGCCTGGTAGGCGAGGAAAGTGAGCGCCAGGCCCGCCTGCGAGAGGCCAATTACAAGATCGCCCCATAGCGCGCGCAGATGGCTGCGTTTGGAAACACCGGCAAAACGCGGATCGAGGCCGATGAGGAAGGGAAGCAGGGGTGGAATAGCAAGAGTGAGTACCAGGAATCGCGTCCACACCCATGGGGACGCGGGTGGAATCAACCAGCCCGCCAGGAGCAACAGAAACGAAGCGGGGGCGGAAAGGCTGCGCCGGAGGTTGTCGAGCATCTTCCAGCGGCCGACCGCGGGTACGCTCACGGGATTGCGCCGGGCCACGCTCTTCGGACCACGGCCGAAAATCCAGGGGAGCAACTGCCAGTCGCCGCGAACCCACCTGTGCGCTCTCGCAGCAGCCGTCTCGTAGTGCATCGGGAATTCTTCGAACAGCTCGATATCGGTGACCAATCCCGTTCGAGCGAAAATGCCTTCGAAAAGATCGTGGCTCAGTAGCGCGTTTTCAGGGACCTTCCCGGCCAGCGCGGCCTGAAAGGCGTCTATTTCGTAGATACCCTTGCCGGTGAACGATCCCTCGCGGAACAAATCGTGGTAGACGTCGGAAACGGCGGTGGCATAGGCGTCCATTCCGCTGGGTCCGGAGAAGATCTCCTGGAAGGGAGATCCGCCATGGCCGGTGGGGAGAGTCGGCATCGTACGCGGCTGCATGATCCCGTAGCCTTCCACCACCCGGCCCGCCGACGCAGAGAATACGGGGCGGTTTAATGGATGCGCCATGGTTCCCACGAGCCGGTAGGTGACGCCGGGAGGCAGCCGCGTATCGGCATCGAGCGTGATGACGTAGCGCGTGGCCAGCAGCCAATTGGGGGCGCGCTCGTCCACTCCGACAAACGTGGTGTTCGTGGCCCCTCGCAGGAACTGGTTCAGCTCATGCAGCTTTCCCCGCTTGCGTTCCCAGCCCATCCATTTGCGCTCTTCCTTGTTCCACATGCGGCGGCGGTGGAAAAGCAGAAAACGCTCGCCGCCTCCCGGAGCCGGGCCGTAGCGGGCATTCAATGCGGCGATGCCCTCTGTTGCGGCGGCGAGGAGTTCTTCGTCGCCTGGGAGAGTCTCGGTGGGGGCGTCGACCCAATCGGAGAGCAAAGCGAAGTGCAGATTACCCTCGGAGTTGGCCAGATAGTGGATTTCCAGGCGCGACACCAATTCTTCCACTTCGTGGGGCCGCGTGAGCAGGACGGGCATCACGACGATGGTTCGCAAGTGCTCCGGCACACCCTTGCGGAGATCGAGACGGGGCAGGGAACGCGGGCCGAGCCAGTCTGTAACCGCGCGGTTGATCAGGGCGATGGCCAGATCGGAGGCGGGGAACAGCGCCAACAGGCCCAGAACGAAGAGCGCCGCTCCGGGCACGCCTGCCTCGTGATCGTGCAGCAGCGGTAGCGCCATGATCGCGGCAGTTATCAGAGCAATCGTACCCAGATAACCCGGCAGCGCGGTCTCCATGTAGGACCGCAGCGCGCGGCGCCTCCAGGAAAGCCTATAGCCGAGCTCGCGTTCGAACTCGGGGCGTCCCTGGGAGACCAGGTAGTAGCCCGGATCGGATCTCTCCTGCGCGGGAGATGGGTGGCTGGAAGCGTCGATCCTTGCCCGCTTGACGTGCTGCACCACGCGTTGGGCGATCTCGACTTCGGTGTGGCGCGAGCCGCGGGACAAACTCTCGATGGAGTGGCGGTAAGAATCGCGGGTGACGAAATCGAGCTCCGCGAAATTCGTATCTTTGGCGAGAACTTCGTCCACCAGGCTGACGCTCTCGAAGAATTCCGGCCACTCGAACGCGGACATCAGGCGCATGCTGGTGATGATGTTCCGCACCGTGACGTTCATAGCTGCTTGCAGCTGGTGTTCCTGGCGGACAATATCGTCCGCGGTAGTCTTCTGCTCGGCCAGCCGCTCATCGAGCCATTCGAGCACCGGGCGGACGTTGGGGTTCACATCGCGCAGACGTTGGAGCAGTTGTACGCCGAACGCGGCGGAGAGCGGGCGGCCTGCGAATTTCTTGAGCAGGTCCGCGGGCGGCAGGGCGGGGAGTCCGTTTGTGCCGAGCAGGCTGTCGGCGAGAGTGTCCGCTTCCTGCCGGGCAGCGCGGCTGCGCACGATTCTTTCCGCGATCCGGCGCAGATTTTCCACCAGCACGATGCGCAGCGTGATGGCTACGGCCCAGAGTTCGCCGATGGTGAGCGGCTGGACACGCTGATAGGCCTTCACGAAGCGGGCCAGCACATCCGGATCGAAGCGGCTATCGGTATGGGCTACGAAGGCCCACGCTACGCCAAATACCCGCGGATAGCCCTCGAGATGTCCGGAAGAAAGCTTGGGAAGCTTGCGGTAAAAACCGGGAGGCAAGTCCTCGCGGATTTCGCGAAGCTGTTCGTCGACGATGTGGAAGTTATCGACGAGCCATTCCGCGGCGGGAGTGATCGTATGCTCCTGCTGGATGGCCTGGGCGAGGGCCCGGTAGGCTTCGAGCAGCATGCGGCCATTTTCGAAAACGCGCGGCGTGAGGGGGCGCCCGCGAGTGAGTTCGGCTTCCACCGTTTGCGCGGCCGCCAGAGTCTCGGCATGCTGTTCGAGCCGCTCGACGCTGAACAACTCAGCGCGAATCGGCTGTTCCTCGTCAGGTAAAAACGTGGTGATGGGGGATGCACTGCTCATGGGTGCGCCGAAGCGGAAAAGGTTCCTTTCACACCTTGTACATCCTGAGAATCGATCATACAGAGTTACACGACGGGAAGCGGAGCGTATTAAGAAAATAAGCCAGAATTAACAAATCGAGAAGATTGGAACGAAGAAGGCGACTGATATGTAACCAGCATTCGAGGACGCGGCCAGAAAATGACGCGCACCTCAATCCACGTGCTGTTTCTTGCGGCGAATAAACGGAAGAATACTCGTAGCGACTGCCAGAGCCAGAAGAATGTGAATATAACCATGCAAAGTGGAAGGCGTGCTGATCCCCACGAGCCAGAGACTGAGCAGAATCACCGAAATCGTCCAAAGCATAATTCACTCCTTCGTTGTGTTGCGGGCTGAGTCGATACACCTCGACTCGCGCCGCAAAATACTAAAAACGTTCAACTGTGCTCGTTAACCAGGTAGCTGCGTTTTAACGCGTAGAAGCCTGGGTGGGGGAGGCTTCTAAATGGTGTTGCACCAACAAATCACAGCCAAAGCAAAATTAAGCGAAGGGCGAAAAATCGTCTATCCCAGCGTTGCTGTAGCGTGGCTAGGAAGATTAGTGTAGCACCGTTCCGCCGGGGAAACTCAGGCAAAAACCGCCCTAAATCGGCCCAATACGAGGGCCTATCGATGCCCGTCGAGGGAGGTGCGCCACAAGCGAGCGTCGCCGCAGTCGAGGCTTTACAGATCGATGATTTGGTTGCGGACCGCGTAGCGCACGATTTGGCCCACGGAATGGAATTCCATCTTGCGCATGATATGCGCCCGATGCGTTTCGGCCGTTTTTGCGCTGATGTTGAGGACCGCGGCCACTTCCTTGCTCGTTTTGCCTTCGGCGAGCAGTTGGACGATTTCGCGCTCCCGGGCCGTCAGCCGCTGGGCCATCGAGGCATCCGGATTTTCCGCAGGGGTTTCGCCCGCGTAGCCGCTCAATAACATCTCCGTAGCGTGAGCTGTAAAGAACGGTTTGTGATGAGAGAGGGATTCGACGGCGGCCACCAGGTCGCGGTCCGAATCGGATTTTACGAGATATCCCCGTGCGCCGGCGTCGATCACCTCGCGGATCAAATGATCCGAGTGATGCACGGACAGGATAAGAACTTCCGTGCGCGACGATGCCTTGCGGATTTGCCGTGTGGCCTCGATCCCGTTCAACTCCGGCATGCAGACATCCAGAACCACGACATCGGGGCGCAACTGAGCCGCTTTCGTCACGGCTTCACGGCCGGTGTGGGCCTCGGCACAGACTTCCCAGCCAGGCTTCGATTCCAGGATCGCTTTCAGGCCCCGGCGCATCAGGGAGTGATCGTCCGCCAAGAGGATTCGAAGATTCTTCATCGCTAAGTCTCCCCCAAGTCTTTGGTTTTCGTGCTCCTTCTTCCATCTCGACAGAAAAAGAATTCGTGCGTCAGTTCTCGCCAAAAACTACGCCGGGTGCAATACAGTTTTCTACCTAGTGCTGAGGCAAAATTCAGATAGTGGGCTCCGCCGGAAGCGGGAGCGCCAAACTTCAGCGATTGCGAGTCAGGAAGCGGTCCCCGTCGCTGCCTGGCGGAGCGGGGCTACGACGGGGTCCGCGGCCCGCGAATGGGCGCGGTCGTCGCGTTTGGCCTGAATGACCATCCATTCGACGTCCGTGGGACGGCAGGGAACGGCGATTACGTCGAAGGCGCCGAGCCGCATGGCTTCGAGGTATTCGTCCCAGTCCGCCTGATGCGAAGTGACCACCACGCGCACCCTCGTTGTGAGACCCCGGGCGGCAGTCAGCAAATCCCGATAGGTGCCATCAGGCAGACTCTTGTCGCAGAAGACCAGCCCCACGGGCTCTTTTCGCAAGGTCTCAACAGCCTCCCGCAAAGTAGAACAGCAGAGCGGCTCGACCTGCTGCGACGCAAGGATGTGTGTCAGCGACCGACGGTCTTCGAATTGAGCGGAGAGAACCATAACTTCCCATGGAACTGTCATAAGAGACTCCTCCGGTCCCCTAGGGGACCGAACAGGCTGGGTGAGGCTCGCATGCCTGAGGACGATACTAGAGGGAACAGCCATGTGGCGCAATCCGTCTCAGTCCTGATAGGTATCAGGGAAAATACTGTAGACCTGTGGATAATTCCTTTCCTGTCTGGCAATTCCGCGCTCCGGAGACAGCAGATAGAACTGCGTTTGTCGTTGGATGGGGCCGTCTCTGCCGAAAATGGCAATGCCTGGCGGCATGATACGATCAATTCGTAACTCTTCACTCGGCTCTTCCGGGAGGGGCCGCTCTCTTGCATATCGTTTGGGTGGGGCTACTCGGGGCGGTCGCTCTTTTGTGGGTCTTCGAAGCAGTCGCCATTGGCCGGGGTGTTCTTTCCATGCCCTCTCTGGATGACGTTCAACCCCTTCCGGATGACCTCTGCCCGCCGGTTTCGGTGCTGGTCGCGGCCCGCGACGAAGCGGAAAAGTTGCCTGCGGCACTCGATACGTTCCTGGCCCTCGATTACCCCTCGTATGAAGTCGTGGCGGTTGACGACCGTTCGCTCGATGCTACGGGAGAAATTTTTAAGGCCGTGGCCAAGAGCGACCGGCGGTTGAAGTTGCTGCGCATCGATTCGCTTCCTTCGGGCTGGCTGGGCAAGCCTCACGCGCTGCAGCAGGCCTACGGCAAATCGTCGGGCGAGTGGCTGGTGTTCACCGATGCGGACGTGCACTTTCGGCCGGAGCTGCTGCGGCACTCGCTTGCGCTCGCGCTGGAAAAAGGCTGGGACCATATGACGTTGCTGGGGCGCGCCAAAATGTTCAACCCGGGGGAAAAGATCGCGATGGCGTTTTTCTCGCTGGGGTTCCTGATGGGCGTCCGTCCGTGGAAGGTCAGCGATTCACGGTCTACGGTTTACGCGGGGGTGGGCGCGTTCCAGCTGATCCGGCGCGGCGCGTACGAGAAGATCGGGACGCACCGGCGGCTGGCGATGGAAGTGGTGGATGACATGAAGCTTGGGAAGCTGGTGAAGGAGGCCGGGATTCCGTCTGGACTTGCGACGGCCGGGGATGCCGTGAGCGTTCACTGGCACGCGGGGATCGGCAACATGATTCTGGGGACTACGAAGAATTTCTTCGCGACCACGGGGTTTCGCGTATGGGTTGCCGCGCTGCAGATTCTGGGGCTACTGGTGGCGTTTATCTTCCCCGTTTTGGCGCTGCCTTTTACCTTTGGCTTGGGGCGGTGGTTCGATCTGGTGGCGATTGCCGTGCCGGTGATTGCGATGGGAGGCGTGTGCCGGGAATTCGGAATTTCGCTGTCGTATGCGCTGACGTTTCCAGTGGGGGCGTTGATATTTATATGCATGCTGGCGCGCTCGACGATCGTGACGCTGTGGAAGGGGGGAATCGACTGGCGCGGGACGTTTTACCCGCTGGAGGAATTGAAACGCGGGGCCGTGTGAGCCGGCGGGAGACTTGCTAGCGGCGGTGGCGCGGCTTTGATGCGGGCGCTGATGCGGCGATTTTCTCCGGGTGTGCTGCGGGGATGGCGGGCGGTTGTGGTTGCGACGTCCCGGCTGGCAACTCGGTCGTTAGGATTACGCCTAAGTCGCGCTGTTTGAGGGAGCGGATTTTGTCGCGCAAAGTGGCGGCGCGCTCGAATTCGAAGTTTTTGGCGGCTTCGCGCATTTGCGATTCGAGCTGGGCGATGGCCTGCAAGAGTTGCTCTTCGTTGCCGATGTCGCCGATGGCGGTGTCGTCCGCGGGCACCGTTACGTAATCGGCTTCCACAATGGCGGCCAGCTGCATGTCGACTGACTTGCGGATCGACTGTGGCGTGATGTTGTTGGCGATGTTGTAGGCTTCCTGCTTGGCGCGGCGGCGATTGGTCTCGCCCATGGCCTGGCGCATGGAATCGGTGATGCGGTCGGCGTAGAGGATAGCGCGGCCTTCGATGTGGCGGGCGCAGCGGCCCATCGACTGAATCAGGGATGTGGTGCTGCGGAGGAAGCCTTCCTTATCCGCGTCAAGGATGGCTACCAGCGATACTTCCGGCAGGTCGAGCCCCTCGCGCAACAGGTTGATGCCGATGAGCACGTCGAACTCGCCGCGGCGCAGATCGCGCAGAATGCGCACGCGCTCGAGCGTTTCGATTTCCGAGTGCAGATAGCGGCAGCGCACTCCCACCTCGGCGAAATATTCGGCGAGGTCCTCGGACATGCGCTTGGTGAGCGTGGTGACCAGGACGCGTTCGTTCCGTTCTGCCCGCACGCGGATTTCTTCGAGTAAATCGTCGACCTGCCCCTTTACCGGGCGCACTTCCACCTGCGGATCGACCAGCCCCGTGGGGCGAATTACCTGCTCGATCACCGTGCCGCCGGATTTCGTGAGTTCGTAGGGACCGGGCGTGGCCGAAACGTAGACCACCTGGTTCATGCGATGCTCGAATTCCTCGAAGGTGAGCGGGCGGTTGTCGAGGGCCGAGGGCATGCGGAAGCCGTAGTCGACCAGCGTTTCCTTGCGGGAGCGGTCGCCCGCGTACATGCCGCGAAGCTGCGGGACGGTCTGGTGCGACTCGTCGACGAAGAGCAGGAAATCGGCGGGCACGTAATCGAGCAGAGTGGGCGGCGCTTCGCCCGGCAGTCGGCCGGAAAGATGGCGCGAATAATTTTCGATGCCGTGGCAGAAGCCGATGGTGCGCATCATTTCGATATCGAACAGGGTGCGCTGCACCACGCGCTGCGCCTCGACGAGCTTTCCTTTGCCCTCGAGTTCGCTCTTCCACCAGTCGAGCTCTTCGTAGATGGTTTGAATGGCGCGCTCTTTTTGCTCGGCGGGCAGTACGTAGTGCGTTTTGGGGTAAATGGCCAGGCGGTCGACGTCGCCATTGCGCGAACGAATTTCGCCGGTGAGCGGGTCGATCTTGCGGATGGCTTCGATCTGACTGCCCCACATTTCCACGCGGACGGCGAAATCGTCGTAGGGGGGATAGATCTCGATCATGTCGCCGCGGACGCGGAATGTGCCGCGGCGCAGGTCCTCGGCACGATCGTACTGAATCTCGACGAGCTTGCGCAGCATGGCTTCGCGCGCGATGGACTGCCCCTTTTCGAGCATCAGCATCATGCCGTAATAGGCTTCCGGCGAGCCGATACCGTAAATGCAGGATACCGATGCCACGATGATCACGTCGCGCCGCTCGAAGAGGGAGCGCGTGGCGCTCATGCGGAGCTTGTCGAGCTCGTCGTTGATCGTGGATTCTTTTTCGATGAAGGTGTCGCTGGCCGGGACGTAGGCTTCCGGCTGGTAGTAATCGTAGTAGCTGACGAAGTATTCCACGGCGTTCTGCGGGAAGAAGGACTTGAACTCGTGGAAAAGCTGCGCGGCGAGTGTCTTGTTGTGGGCGAGGACGATGGCCGGGCGGTTGATCTGCTCGATCACCTTGGCCATGGTGAACGTCTTGCCCGAGCCGGTGACGCCGAGGAGCACTTGATGGCGGTCGCCGTCGGTGACGCCCCGGACGAGCTGGGAGATGGCTTCGGGCTGGTCGCCGCGGGGCTCGTAGTCACTGGCTAGCTTGAAGTTCATGGCGCGAGTGCCTCAGTACGGAAAATAGCGATCACGGAAACTTCCTATTATACCGCATCCCGCAAGCGGACGTTTGGAGGCCGGCCCGTCGACGCTATTGGATGCTGCCGGCCGGGCCGGAAACGAGGCGGATCTCCGACTGGCTCTGCACCTGGCCCACGTGATGGATGCGCGAACCCGAGCTGGCACTGGCGATCTGGTAATCCATGTTCTGGGTGCTGGTTTGGGTGGCGCTTTCGAGCAGGCCGGTGGCCAGCGAAATGGTGTTGAGGCTCTCGCCGGACCCGGTCCAGGTGCCGGAGGTGCGGAGGCCATTGCGGCGGTAATCGTCGGGAGTGGCATCGGCTTGGGCTGAGCCGCGATGAACGATCTCGAAGCGGGTCAACAGGACGGCGCAGGGCCCTCGATCCCCTTTAGTTTCCGACTGCTCGCCGGCTGGGGCGCTGCCTGGGGCGCCGGCCGGACCGCAAACGTCGTCCCGAAGATAGGTGGATTCGGTGCGCCACGAGAGCCCCGTGAGGGGCCAGCCCTCGAGCGAGCGTTCGTCGCTCCATTTCTGGCCCAGGGCGATGCCGTTGCCGGGAATACTGTTACCGGTGGAAAGTGCCGATATCCAGGAAAGGATGGGATCGGTCTGGGAGCGGTTGGGAAAGAGGTCTTCGAGCCCGGCGATATTGGCCAGATGGCCGTCCGGCATCAAGGTGAACTCGATGGAGTCCCCCTCGAGCTTTGCATATTGGTCTTCGAGGGAAGGGGCGTCAGGGTTGAGCGCGTCGCTTTCCGACTGCGCGCGGGACTTTTCATAGGTGGCGCGAAGGCGCGATTGTCCGGAAGCGACAGTCCCCTGATTGCCGGCACCGATTACATCCAGGCGAACGAGTAGGCTGATGGTTTGGCTTACCTTTGTTTCGCTCTCAGGATTTGCGATGGGGGTGGTGGTGTTGCCGGTGGAAACCGTCCGCATGTCGATCTGGTAGCGAAGCGACTCGCCTTCCATGAATTTCGGGGCAAAGCGAACGCGCTGGCTGGGCGCGGCGGAAAGTACCGCGCAGACCACTGCGAGAACGAGTGGCACCGTGAGAATCATTGTCCAGCGAAGGGGATTCCGGTGTCGTGCGGAGCAAAGAATTTGCCACATCGAGAAAACGCTAGCATAGCGCATGAACTGTGGCAAACCGTGGAGATTGAAGTCGCGACGAATCTGCGGATTAGTTAAAGAAAACGCCGTTGATGACGGCGCTCGTGCCATTGGTGGCTGTATTGATGAGCTTCACTTTCACGTGGCCGGTAATGCTCCACTTGTAGTAAACGCCGCCCGTGAAGTTGGTAAACGGCCCGGAGTCGTAGAGAACGGCATCTGTGTTTCCATCGAGTACCTGAAGCTGCTCGCTTCTCAGCAGAGAACCCCCATTTTGATCGTCGACCACATAGACTTCGAAATTGTGGGTGCTGTTCCCGAAACTGAATTCCAGGTAATACGACGTGATACCCGAGCACGTGTACCAGTTACTGATCTCTCGTGTGTCGCTTGTGGGTCGCCACGCCACCATGGGAGCCCACGGAGCCGCCGGATTGGAGAACGTGTAATTGCATTGAAAAAAGTCGGTATTGGAGGCGTTTTGAGGCTCTGCGCCCATCACTCCCGACGCACCCTGCACCAATTCGACATAGGCGTGCGTGCTGTAGGGTTTGCTGCCTATGTTCCCGGGCGTCGAAGAGTTCACGCATTGCGGTCCGAACGAAACGTAGCTGGGAAAGGGATTGCACGCCTGATCGCAGCTTTCGGTATCGGGGAGTATGTCGCCGTCCTTCCCGTAGACTAGAGAGCTGCTGGCCGGAGGGGCATTGAAATTGCCGGCGCCTTTCCAGGCTCCCTGGGTTGTTGTGTCGATCCCGCTAAAGGAGACCGCATTGATCGTGGCAGGGCAATTCTGGTTGGAACTTGATCCGGAACTTCCCGACCCCGGGCTCGATGCGATCGATGTGCCGCCGCTGCCGAAGAAAACGCCGCTGATCACGCCGTTGGGTCCCGCGGAATTCGTGACATTGATTTGGACCTGACCGGCGATCGACCAGATGAGGTAATCGCCGTTGGAGAAGTTCGACAGCACCTGCGTGTTTAAAACATTGTTTGTCGAAGGATCTACGATCTGAATTGTTTCCACTCTTCCGGCATGGTCCCAGTCCAAGGCGTACAGGGCCACGAGGTGAGTGTTCCCATCGTTGAAGCTGATATTCAGAGTGAACGACGAGTTGTACCACGTGGCAGCGATGGCGCCGCCTCCGGGAACCGAGAGGGCCCGCGCATCGCTGGTATTCGCCGCCCACGTGTATACGCTGGAGTTCGATTGGCTGAAGCTCGCGTAACTCGGCAAGTGCTGTGCGGAACCCGCTAGCGAATAACCGTCTGCGCCGTAGGCGCTTGACCAATTTCCCTGTGTCGCCAGGTCGTCCTTCACAAACTGCGCGCTGTTTCCCGGAGTACTTGACGAGCTGGAAGACGATCCTGATGAGGAACCCGAAGACGATCCTGAACCTGTTGAGCCTGAAGATCCGGTTGTGGAGCCAGAGCCAGAGGTCGAGCCAGAACCCGATGAGGACGACGAACCTGATGACCCGGATCCCGACGATCCGGATGTACCGGACGACGAACCTGAACCTGAGGAGCCTGACGAGGAACTCGATCCAGACGATCCCGACGAAGAGTTTGAATTGGCGCTCGATGCGGAAACACTCTTCCCGACCTGGCCGCAGGCGCCCAATAGCAATACGCTCGCTGAAAGTGCCGCCAAAAGGATCGGTTTCGATCGAGCCGTCAAAGGTCGCAGTCCAGTCAGACAGTTTTGTGGGCAGGTTCGTGAGTTGTTTGCGTGCCCTGTTTCGGTTCATTGTGAGTGGGTGGCAAGCAGGAGACTACTGTACGGCGGGACAAAGTTAGGGCAGCCGGAGTTAACCTGTACGAATCGGAGGGGATACGGACTCAGCTCAGCCCATCAGCGGACGGCTCTGCCAGGCGAAAGCAATTCATCCCCGAGAGAAGTATCAGCGGGCGCGATGCGGCGAGGATGAAATACGCGTGAGCTGAGGCGAGGAAAGAGGACCGGTAAGCTCGTAGGAGACTCCGTCCGGGTTGGGCGCGGGTGCGTCGTCCTGTGTGGCAACCGGCGGCGCCGACAAGGCGGAATCGCGCACCAGGCTGAGCCGAAAATCGAGGATGCGGCTGAAATCGATGCTGCCGGCGCCGTCGATTTCTTCGGCCGGGTCGATCAGGGCGAAGTCGTGGAACTGAATTTTCCCGTTCGCGCAGGTAAAGGCCGCGGAAGCGTCATGGAAGAGGCTGGTTCCCGGGCGGATGGCGACATCGCGGAGCGAGTCCGCCAGAGCGATGCTTTGCAGGCGCGGCGCATCCACGTCAGCCGAACCCCGGCACTGCAGCGACGAAACAATGTCCGAACGCGAAGCGCCGTGAGCCATGAAAAAGATTTGTCCGGTGGCTGTGCCGTCGAACAGATCGGCGGTGCTTGGGGAAGCGGCGGATAACGCGGATAAATCCACTTTTGCGAAGTCGGCGTTCACCTGATACGAGGGGACTGCCTTCATATCCGTGATGAACATTCCACTGACCGTGCCGCCATAGAACTGCCCGCTTGCGCCGGTGAATTCGAAATGGCGTCCATCGAGAGCGGCGTCCCCCTGCAAGTGCCGCACGGTTACCGGTGCGAGAGTGAGTTGATCGACGCTGAGATGCCCGCTGGCCCGCAGATTTTCCGGGACCGCATCCACCGCGGCGCGCGTGTTCAAAAATGGCAACATGCGATCGATAAAACTTTCACGCCAGCGGGGATTGAGCCAGCGGTCCACGTCCGACGTAGCGAGGCGGTCGGCTGAAAGAACGAATTGCCAGCGGTCGTCGGTTTCGCGGCGGTCGAATGAGCCGCTCCAGCGAGCGCCGAAGGCCTGCGCCGAGGAAAGAGCGACGTGGCGCACGCCAGGCTTCCAATCGGCGCGAACCTTGATTTGCCCGATAGGGCGGTTCAGGAAAGCCGAGCGGAGGGATGCGCCGTCTGTTCCGTCCGTCCCGCCCAGTTCGACGGTGCCCGCCGAAGGTATGCTCCACGGCAACTGCGGCTCCTGCCAGCGAACATCGCATTGAAATGGCCCGGCCAGATCCCAGCCTCGCGAAAGGTTCCATCCGAGCGATCCTGCAGCGGCGATCAGGTCGCGCACCTGCTCCATATTTCCCGTCAGGCGCCACGCGGCTGGTCTCGACCGCGTCTTAGTGGATTTGTCGAGCCGGAAAGCGCCCGAAAATGGGCCTGCCGACGGACCGAAAGAAATCTTCACCGGCGACAACGAAACCTTATCCGAGGCGTAATCGATTTCGGCGTTTGCCAGATGCACGGGGAGGCGCAGGCTAGGGCCCTTCAAGTCGGCGCCATCGGTGAGGAACGTTGCCGAGTCAATTCGCGGGGGCCAGCCGACTATCACGGCGCTCGCACTCGCCTCACCTTTCATTGCAACGGTATCCGCGACGCCGGGGTGGAAGGCGCGGACCCAGGCGAGAACGTCGTTTGCATCGACGCTGAGATCGGAAAGCTTCAGCGTCAGCGGGGAGGGAGCGCTTTTCGGCGAACGTTCGACATCGTTCCAAAGTATCTGGCCGGATGCATGGGCGTTCGAGCGCGGGGCTTCCAGCCTCGCTTCGGTCAATTCAAGCTGCGAGGCGTTCGCGCCGACTTTCATCTTCGCGATCAGGTTCAGTGCGGGGTTGTCAGGGCGCAGCGAAAGATCCCAGCGGTGCAGTTGGCGCATTTCGGCGCGGGTTTGCAGGTTCCAGCCATCGTCGCCGGCGCGCGCGGAAAGCGCTACGGCTAGCGCGCCGCGCACGCCGTAATCGTCTCCCCCGATTAGGCGCAACGCGTCGGAGATGGAAGCGTCGGTCCAGGAGAAATCGAGGACGGCGGGGAGCAGGCGGGAAGACGTGCCGCCAACGTGTCCCGCCACGTAGATCGATCCCGGCTGTTGAGTGACGATCGAAGCACGCCACGGAGAGGCGGCGATGTTCATTTGCCAGCGCCCCGGACCATCGGCATGCACCGTTCCCCTTACATCGACAAACGCGAAGGGGAGCTTTTCGTCGGCGCGTTTGAAGTTCACGCGGCCGCCTTCAATGTCGATGCGCTCAAAACGCAATGTCGATGCGGGCACCTGCGGACCTGCGGCGCTTCGCGATGCAGGGCGGGGAAGCCACTCCGCGAGGTTCCAGTCGCCCACTGTGTTGCGGACGATATTCAGGCTGGGCTGCGTGAGCAAAAGGCCGCCCAGTTCGAGATGCCCTCGCAGAAGGCTTCGCCAGCGCGGGCGAACGCGAAGCGATTCGGCTCGGAGGAAATACTCCTGGCCGAAACGGGGGTCTTCGCTAACCGTGACGGATTGCGCTTCCAGGGTAGGCCCGGTCCAGACGCTGACTTCATAGCGGCCGACTTCGACGGGCCTGCCGAACGCGGCCGAAAGCCGGGCCGTCAGCTTCTTTTGAAGAACGGTATGGTGAATCAGCAGGGAGATTCCCGTGTCGGCTGCCCACAGCAAAATGACGAGCAGCAGAAGCCACTGGATCGAGCGCTGCCAACGGCCACGTTTGGAGGGGCGGTCGGCGGCCACGTCAGCCGAAGCGATCGCTGCAGGGTCTTCGTCGACGATCAGCGGCAAGGGTGGTTCAGCCAATTCAAATGTCTCCCAGCGTGTAAGCGTATGCGCGATGTGTATCTGCTGCAAGATGAAAGGAGAAGCGCCGGGCGCGAACGGAGACCTGCGTTCCCCTTGCTGAGGAATCGAATTAATGGACCTCGCGAAGCATGCGGTGCCAGCGCGTGCGGCTGGGCAGGTGAGCGACCGTGCCTTCAATCCCGTGGACGGTGCCGGAAACGCTGCGGTCGCCGTAGTCTCCGGAAGTAGCGTCCACCGACCAGTAAATCAACATGGGGCGCCCGATGATGGCATCCTGGTCCACGAAGCCCCAGTAGCGGCTGTCCCAGCTGCGGTCGCGATTATCGCCCATCACAAAGTAGTGCCCGGGCGGGACGATCAGCTCGTCGCGCTGGACGTAGTTCATGATTTGGCCCGCCCACTCGGGGCGCAGGCCGTATTGCATGAAGCGGCGGTCGGTGGGCGGATAATTCGCGACCACGGGATCCTCGGCCGTAGGGTCATGAACCACGTAAGGCTCCGGCACGCGAGAGCCGTTTACGTAGACTCTGTCGCTCACGATGCGGATGTGGTCGCCGGGCAGGCCGATGACGCGCTTTACGTAGTGCGGATGATCGTCGAAAGGGAACTTGAAGACGACGATGTCTCCGTGGTGGACCGGCCGGTAGGGCAGCAGATGCTCGTACCAGGCGCCGCTGCCTTCGAAGATAAATTTGTTCACGAGAAGGTGATCGCCCACCAGAAGCGTCGGCTCCATCGATTCGGAAGGAATCTTGAACGCCTGAACGATGAACGTGGTGCCGAACAAGG
This sequence comes from Candidatus Acidiferrales bacterium, assembly GCA_049516275.1. Classification (GTDB taxonomy): domain Bacteria; phylum Acidobacteriota; class Terriglobia; order Acidiferrales; family UBA7541; genus Palsa-295. The sequence continues at coordinate 1,631 of JBEKTG010000006.1, read as the reverse complement.
CGAGCAGAACGGTGACGAGCAGGGAATCGATGAAGTCGACAATTCCGCCGACCGAGGATTCCGCTCTCGGCATCGAGGGGAGTGCGACGGCCTGCTGTACGATTTCCGGTGTGGACGCCCCCGCTTCGAGTGGTGTCATCAGACGGGGCCGCGCGAAGATGGGAGGGGGGATTCGAGGGCCGATTCCAGAACCCGCAAGGCCTCCTCCGCGGCAGCCTGCTCCGCTGCTTTCTTGCTCGAACCTTCCGAGGACGAAAGCCTGCGGCCGCCGTGCCACACTTCCACTTCGAAGAGCTTTTGATGATCCGGGCCGGACTCTTTGCGGATGCGGTACTCGGCCATCCCCAGGGCGCGCTGCTGGAGCCATTCCTGGAGAGCCGATTTGTAGTCCGAACGCTCCAATGCGAAGGACTCGCCGAGGAGCGCCGGATCGATCAGGGTGCGCCTTAGAAAGGCAGCGGCGGCGGGAAGGCCCGCATCGAGATAGATCGCACCGACGATCGCCTCGTAGGCGTCCGCGAGGAGCTTCTTTTTCTCGCGGCCGCCCGTCTTCTCTTCGCCAGGGCCTAGGCGAAGGTGGCTTCCCAGATTGAGGCGCCGCGCCGCCACGTGAATCGATGAAGTGTTCACGATGCGCGCCAGGCCCTTCGAGAGCTGGCCCGCATCCCAGTCCGGGAAGGAGTGAAACAGGTGCTCGCTTGCGACCAGGCCCAGGACGCGGTCACCGAGAAATTCCAGGCGCTCGTTATCGACGTCAGCCAGGTTCTGGCGGTGGGAGCGATGTGTGAGCGCCCGTTCCAACCTGTCGGAATGCTCGAAACGGTGGCCCAAGACGGCTTCGAGTTGTCCGCGTTCATCCACCGTCATGGGAGCGAGTCCCCATATTACTTCGCGCTCTTCGCCGTGGCCGCCGATTGCTTGCAGCGATCCTGCAGGACGCCGGGAATCTGCGCGCACTTGCCGAACGCGGTGGCGGCTTCCGGGTTGCGGTTCGATTGCTGCAGGCTCACGCCCAGCACGTAGAGATCGGTGGCGTCGGGCATGGGATTATCGTTAGTGGCCAACTGGAGTTCTTTAGTGGCGTTGTCGAAATCCTGCTGCCGGAAATAGACGAGGCCCAGGCCGCTGTGCGCTTCGATCAGCTTCTGCGACCTGGCTTCCGCGAATTGCTGGTCGGTAAGATTGGCGGGCTTTTGAATGGTGGCAAGAAGTTCGATGGCATGCTTCTCGTAGCCCTCGGCCTTACTGAGTTTTTTGTCCTTGTCCGGGTCGTCTGCGTTGTAGAGGTGCGGGATCACCCAGCCGACGACGGTCAGCGCGTCCACGTCATCGGGGTCCTTCTCGATGACTCTACCGGACACAGCATAAAAGCTGTTCCAGTCCTGCGTGGTGTAATAGGCGTCGACCAGCTGGTTTTCGACCGCCTCTTCGTAGCGGGTGCCGGGATAATTCTGGAGAAACTGCTGGCCCAGCTGGATCTTCTTGGAGGCGTCGGAAGGCGCCACGGCCGTGAAGGCCTTGTAATCGGCTTCTTCCTTGGGATTCAACTTGGGAGGCTGCGCCGGGGCGGCCTTGTCCTGCCCACCTGAGGGCGCGCCAGGTTGCGCGGCGGGCGCCGGAGCTTGCTGCCC
>JBEKTG010000005.1:0-21626 GCA_049516275.1 Candidatus Acidiferrales bacterium | reverse complement strand
TGCTCGCGGCGCCATTGGCGCAATCGAGCGCGATTTTCATCCCCGCAAACTTCGCCCCGGGGAAAATGGCGGCCCGCAGGCCGTTCAGATAATCCTCGTAAAGTCCTTCGTCTCCGTTCAACCGCACTGTTTTCAGTGCGGAAACGCTGCCGTTCTTCGAAAGAATCACTTGTTCGAGCGCCGCTTCTACGGAATCCGAAAACTTCATTCCCGACGAGGAAATCAGCTTGACGCCATTGTCGTGGTAAGGATTGTGGGAGGCGGAGATGACCACCCCGGCGGAAAAGCCGTCGCGATCGACGAGAAAAGCTACGCCAGGGGTCGTCAGCACGCCCGCCGACACAGGCTCGGACCCGGCCGAAGCAAGCCCTCGCGCAATGCATTCCGCAATGTGCGGTCCGGATTCGCGCGTATCGCGGCCGATCAGCACCTTGGGATGGGCGGTTTGCTCGCGAAGATGCTTCCCCAGCGCCAGTCCCACGCGCTCGAGTGTCGCGTCGTCGAGCGGATATTCCCCGGGGATTCCGCGAATCCCATCCGTACCGAACAGCTCTTTTCCCATTACTTCCTGTCCTTTGATTGGAAAGCCAGTAAGCAATTCTAACATTCCGCAGCTTCGAAAATGGGCCAGCCTGAAGGGCATCCATCGAAAACGTAACCATCCCCCGGGCAATTCCAAAAGCGAACAAACCCTAAATTTTGGCCTCCCGTAGTGCCGGATAGGCACCCCCTGGTTAGCCTCATGCAGAGGCTGTGCTATCGTTACGTGGATGCCCTCCGAAGAGACCAAAGTCATCACCGCCAGCTCCGTCAGCGCGAGGATCATCGCCGTCGGAATCGCCTTGGCATTCTGCTATTTCGCTTCTACCGTGCTGGTGACTCTGCTGATGGCGGCGTTGCTGGCCTATTTCCTCGATCCAGTGGTGACGTGGCTGGAACAGGTGCGCATTCCGAGGGCGTTGGGTTCGCTCCTGATGGTCCTGTTCACCATCGCACTGCTCGTGGTGCTGGGATGGATGCTCGTGGAGCGAGCGGATCAATTCAGCCGCGACTGGCCGAAGTATCGCGCCCCGCTGCGAGCCGCCTCCGCCGATTTCGACCGCCGGCTGGAAAGCCTCGAGGCCCGCGTGTCGGAAATCGAGCCGGGAGAAACGCCGGGCCCCCGCGTGATCACGGTGACCGATCCCCATCCGGTCCGGACCGCGCTCGTCGGAAAGCTGGATTCACTGTATTCCTTCCTGTTCGCCGCCACGTTCATGCCGTTTCTGCTCTTCTTCATGCTGGCCGCCAAGCGCCAGGTGTGGCATGCCACCATGCAGCTGTTCCCTGCCGCCGAACGCACGGAAGTGAAAGATGCGCTCGCCGATGTTACTCACGTGCTGCGCGGTTACCTGATGGGCACGGCGCTGGTCGGATTGATTCTCGTGGTAGCCAGCTGGCTTTTTTTCATGGCTCTCGGACTCGATTTCCCGTTTTTGACCGCGCTCGTTTCCGGCACGTGCAACCTGGTGCCGTATCTGGGCGCGGTGATGTCCTGGATTCCGCCGCTGTTCATCGGCCTCAAGCAATATCACAGCGTGGCGCCTTACCTCGGCATCGTCGCGGTGCTCACGGCGTTCCACATCATGACGGCGAATCTGCTGATCCCCGCGCTGATCGGCTGGCGCGTCCGCCTCAATGCCCTCGCGGTCACCGTCTCGCTGTTGTTCTGGGGATGGCTCTGGGGCGCCATGGGATTGATTCTCGCGATTCCCATCATGGCGGTTTTCAAGGTGATCTGCGATCACGTCGAGCGCCTGCAGCCGGTGGGCCGCTGGCTCAGCGCGTAGCTAAAGCTGCTGGTTTCTCGCCAGAGATTGGCGCAAACGTTCTACCACTTTCCCCAAAGATTCTGCGTCCTCTGATTCCTGAAACAGCCGGATCGCGGCAATTCCCGCCGCTCCAGCTCTGAGTGTTTCCGCAGCGTTTGTTTCTGTGACGCCGCCAATCGCCACCACAGGAATGCGAACAGCCTCACAAACTCTGGTGAGCCGAGCGATTCCGTGTGGCGAACCAAAAGAACGCTTCGAAGGAGTATCGTAAACCGGGCCGAAGAAAATGTAGCTCGCGCCCGCCCTTTCCGCTTCCAGCGCTTCTTCGATCCTGTGGCATGACACGCCTATCAGGAATTCCGGCGGCGCATTTCCGCGACGGCACCACTGAATCACGCCAGCAGAGACAATCGATTCCCCGCCGAGGTGGACTCCGTCAGCTCCGGCAGCCAGTGCAATATCGAGCCGGTCGTTCAAGATAACGCGCGGGCCGTCCGAAGCCGCATGGGCGATGCGGACCGCGTCCCCGGCCAGCGTGAGCAGTTCGCGCGTTGGCAAATCTTTTTCGCGGATTTGTATCCAGTCGATGCCCGCAGCGGCCGCGATCAGGACTTTATTCTGGACTCTGTCGAACCCATTCTGCGAACCGCCCTGCAGCGCCGTCCGGTCAGTGACGTAACACAGGATCGGCTGGCGAAAAGCAACGGTGGGGAGCGTCATGGTTGGCAATCCAAAGCGGCGATTCTATTTCCGGCCGGCCATGATCACGGCGCGGCGGCGAAACGCTCCTACCGAGAGAACCACGTTGACGCAACCCAGACCCGAAATGGCCCCGCGCAAAAAGGGATTCTCAACGAACAGGCCCAGCCCCGGATATTGATACAGAAAGTAATTGGTTTCCCAAACGTAGGACCACGGAACCAGAATCAGCGTCAAGCCAATTTCGAGCCAAACCATCAGGATGACGACGCGCAAAAGGCGGCTTATCATGAGTCTAGAATTATGGGAGATTATCGCGAGGCTGGCAACCCGCCGGCGGATCGTGAGTCGCGGAAAGCTAGTGGTGTTGCAGCGTAGCGATGCGGTCGGAGACGTCGCGGTAATCGATATTCATCGCATACACCTGGCGAAAACAATCGAGCGCCTCGTCGGAATCCCCGGCCATTTCGAGCGAGATGCCCAGGTCGTATCGCAAAGCGAGAATTGTTTCCGGGTCGAGGCCCGGCACGTTGAGCGCGCGCTTGTACCACAGCGCCGCGATTTTCGGCTCGCCCTTATCCCCGAAGGAAAGCGCCAGCATCACGGCGCAATTCATCGCGTAACGGAAGGGCGTTCCTTTTTCCACCGATTTCGCTACTTTTTGAAATTCGCCAATCGCTTCATCGAGCAGCCCCATCTCGCGGTAGGCAATGCCGAGGTTGTAATGGGTTTCCAGATCCTCGTTTTCTTCGCCAAGTTCGCCTAGTTCGTTGCGAAACTCCTGAAAAACCTCGGAAAGCTGATTCAGGCTTTCAGCGGTTGCCTCCGCCGAAGTCTCGGCTTCGACGGGTTCGGGGCTTTGCAAACTCGCCGGCTCGGAAACTTCCTTGCGGGCATTTCCCGGCACATCTCCATTGGAACGGATGTTTATCGGCGCAGGAGCTTCCATCCCTTCCACTTCCGCGGCCAGCTCGCTGATGAGATCTTCGGTCGTAGCCGCGCCTTTTTCCTCGACCGGCAATAATTCAGGCGCGAGTTCCAGTTCGAAATCCGAGCTTTCCGCGGTAGTTTCCCCGGCCGAGGAGATTTCGAACTCGAACGGATCGACCTCGGAGGGCAGCTCGGCGACAGTCTCCGACGGAGCTACTTCCGCGGAGGATTCATCCTGAATCACGTAGGTTTCAGGCTCGATCGGTGGATCAAGGGATATCTCAAGGGGTGGATCGATAGATACCGGATCGGGTATCGCCGGTTCCGACGCGTCTTGCACTTCGATTGCTTCCGCACTTTCAAATGCTGCGATCAGGGTTTCGGCCGGCGGAAGAGTGGAAGCCTCGACAACCGCTGGAGGCGGAGGCTCCACAACCTCCTGCACCATGGCCTCCCATTCGTCGGAGAGGTCGACCTCTCCCGCCGAGCTGATCGCCCGGTGGCGTTCCTGCACAGCCTCTTCGCCCTCTGCGCCGGGAGGAATCTCAATTCGCGCCATTTCCGGAACTGGCGCTGCCATGTCCACGGGAACCGCGCCTATAGACGCAGGCTCGACGCCGTGAACCTCGGAAGAATCGGCAGCAGCGGAAGGCTGCAGCGGCAATTGCGGTGTATCGGGCGCCGATTCCCCTGCACCCTGGAAGCGCTTGGATATTTCCGCGAACTTTTCGGCTTCCGCCTGTTCGTTTCTTTCGCGATAAATCTGTTCGAGCGTCGCCGCCAATTCCGCGGCGCGCTGCTCGTTTCCGGAGCCCACCGAAAGATCGAGGAGCCGCTCCAGCGTGGGTGCATGCCGGGGCACTTTCTGCAACACCGTCTCGAGCAGATTCGCGGCCTTCTGCGTCAGTCCGTAGCTCGAAAACAAATCCACATCCGTGAGCGCTTGCTCTAGATAGTGCCGGGTTTCCGGATCGAGAACTTCCTCCGGAACGGGCGCGGCCGTTTCCGAAGCTGCCTGCTCCTCGCCGGCCTGAGCTGAAACAGGCTCGTTCTGTGGCGGCGCTTCTTCGTGGCCTTCCCGCTTGGCGGGTTTGCCGTTGCGGATCCGCATCGATTCCAGCCGCGCGGCCATGCGCTCGTCGTCGCGATTGCGGTCCACGAGTTCTTCCAGCAGCTCTTCGGTGCGCGTGTAGTTTCCCGCTGCTTCGTAGATGTCCGCGAGCTTCGTGAGCGCCACTGTCAGGGGGAAAGGGTCGCTCGTATGGCGGCAGAAACCCGCCAGCAGTTCGAGACCCTCGGTATTCCCCGGAAGTTTTTCGGTCGCGGCCGAAAGCGCCTTCACGAACTTGTCATGCTCTCCCACTTCAATCATGGGATCGCGAAGTTCCTTGAATAGCGGAAGGGCTTCTTCGGCCTGTCCTTTTTCGACCAACGCCTCAGTCACCCGGAAAAGCAGGCCAAAATGAGAATTCCCGCGCACTAACTGGTTGCGGGCCCGGTCCGCTGCTTCTTCGATTTGTCCGGTCTTTAGCTCCAGATCGACGAGGAGGTTGGTAACCTCGGTGCCGGCGTCTGCTTCCGGATGCTTCTCGAGAATCTTGAGCGCCGCCGCATCTTTTCCGTTGGAAACCAGTATTTTCGCCTTCAGCAGCAGCGCGGACGGATCGGAGGGCGCCACCTCCAGGGCTCGCTCCACCACCTTCTCGGCTTCGCTCGAATCGGCGCGGTCGAACAGGCGCTGCCCGTAGGCGAGGTACGTTTTCGCGGCGTCGCCCTTCTGCCCCATCACGTTATAGAGCTCGGCCAGGCGCATCTGCACCCGCGGATTTTCCGGCTCCACTTCCAGAAGGCGATGTAGCACCTCGACGGCCTTGGGTCCGCGGTTGGCCTTCAGGTGCGCTTCGGCGATTTGCAGGAACAGAGGCCGCGCTTCGCTCAACACCCCTTGCTGCACGTAAAGGTCGGCCAGCTTCTCGAGTGGATTGATCTCATTCGGGGCCAGCTTGGCGATCTTTTTATAAATCGCAATGGCCTTGCTGTTGAATCCGTCGTTCAGGTACACCTGCGCCAGTCGTTCAAAGTATTCGAGTGCATGGGACATGTCACCCTGGCGGGCGTAGAGGTCGCCCACCGTCATCAGGGTAGCTTGATCTTTCGGATCGCTGCGCAGGATCTGCTGATACTCGGCGATGGCCTGGTTGACCTTGCCTTGGTTCAAATACTTCAGAGCGCTCTCGAGCGCTTTGCTCTTATTGAAGGCCATGTGTGAGTTCGTGTGTTCCGAGCCCGGCTGCGCTGGGGTGGTGAACAGAGCTCAAATGGAAGGTTAGCATGCGAGAAACTCAAGTCAACGAAGCGCAAGAGGCAAGGTGAGGAAGGGGATAACAGGGCGAAACCCAGTTCGGGGGTCTAAGAGCCCTCTAAGGAAACAACCGAGAGGCCCAGCGGCAGCGGATTCTGTACGGCGCCCGCGGCCCAGCACCGCGACTCTCTCACCGGGGCATAGGAAAAGCGGTGCAGAGGCGTCGGCCCGTGCAGCCGCAGCGCTTCCAGATGTTCCGGCGTGCCGTAGCCCTTGTGTTGGGCCAGCCCATACTGCGGGTAGAGCTCGTCGAACTCTTCCATCCGGCGGTCGCGCTCCACCTTGGCGAGGATCGAAGCGGCAGCGATTGAAACCGACCGCGCGTCGCCGTGGATTAGCGCCTTTTGCTCGATCGGCAGGTCTATCTCAATTGCATCGAGGAGAAGATAATCCGGTAGGGGCTGCAGCAGGGATATCGCCGCCACCATTGCCTGGCGGCTCGCCTGATAGATATTCCACGCGTCAATCCGGCTGGAGTCGATTTCCGCGGTGGCCCATGCCAGCGCATGTTCGCGGATGCGCTCCGCCAGGTCGCGGCGGCGTTCCGCCGGCAGCTTCTTCGAATCGTCGAGTCCGACGATGCGGCGTTTCGAGTTGAGAATCACCGCCGCCGCCACCACAGGGCCGAAGAGGGATCCGCGGCCTGCCTCATCGAGACCCGCGATTCGCAGCCAGCCTCGGTGGCGCGCCTCGCGCTCGTATCGTGTACAGCAGAGCCGTCCCATCGGCGGCGATTCTAGCACATTGAGCACGCGGTAGTGCCCCCTGATCGCTGTCATGCAGAGGGCGAAAAACAAAAAGCCCGCCTCGAAGGATCGAAGCGGGCCATTGCGAATTGAATGAGAAGAGAGGAGGGCTTATTCCGCCACCGTAGTGGCCGGCACCGCCTCAAACTTTTCGACGCGCTTGATGCGCGCCGCCTTGCCCTTCCGTCCTCGCAGATAATTCAGCTTGGCGCGGCGGACGCTTCCCTGGCGAACCATCTCGATCGAGCTGATCATGGGAGAATGCGTCGGGAAAATGCGCTCGACGCCGATGCCAAAGCTCACGCGGCGCACTGTGAAGCTCTCCCCCAGAAGTTCACCCCGGCGGCTCATCACCACGCCCTCGAACGCCTGAATGCGCTCCTTGTCGCCTTCGCCTTCTTTGAGCCTCACGTTCACGCGAATCGTGTCTCCGGGACGAAATACGGGAAGGTCTTTGCGGAGTTGTGACTGCTGCACACTTCGAATAATCGGTTTCATTTCCTTGTTCCAGGCAGACCCGCTCAGGTGGGGCCAGCACAACGCACGAAGAAGAATTATAGCGAATTCGGGAAGCGATGCCTAGGCGAAACTATCTCCCCGATTGCCGAGTTATCGATGTGAGCCTTCCGCAAGCGGTATCAGTGAACAGCCAGCGCAGCGCGGCCCGGGAATCGCGCCGAGGCGCCCAACTCTTCCTCAATGCGCAGCAGTTGGTTGTACTTGGCAATGCGGTCCGTGCGGGAGGCAGAGCCAGTCTTGATTTGCCCCATGCCCATGGCGACGGCCAGATCGGCAATGAAGGCGTCCTCGGTTTCCCCCGAGCGGTGAGAGATGATCGCGGCGTATTTGGCTTTGCGTGCCATCTCTACGGCTTCGATGGTTTCGCTCACCGTGCCGATCTGGTTCAGCTTGATCAGGATGGCGTTGGCGATTCCTTCCGCGATGCCGCGCGCAAAAATTTTCGGGTTGGTCACAAATGCGTCATCGCCGACCAGCTGAATTTTCTTGCCAACGCTCTTGGTCAATATCTTCCAGCCCTCCCAGTCATTTTCCGCAAGGCCGTCTTCAATCGACACAATGGGATACTGGCGGGACCAATTGGCCCAGAACTCAGCCATCTGCTCGGGCGAACGCGCCGACTTGTCCGATTTCTTGAAGATGTATTTCTTCGAAGCGCCATCGTAGAACTCGCTCGACGCAGGGTCCAGCGCGATCGAAATCTGTTCGCCCGGCTTGTATCCCGCTGCCGTGATGGCTTCCAGCACGCGTTCGAGCGCCTCTTCGTTGGACTTCAGGTTGGGCGCAAAGCCGCCCTCGTCGCCCACCGCAGTCGAATAGCCGTGCTTCTTGAGCACCGCCTTCAGATGATGGAACACCTCCACGCCCCACCGCAGCGCCTCATGGAAGCTGGGAGCGCCCAGCGGCATGATCATGAATTCCTGCACGTCCACCGAGTTGTCGGCATGCGCGCCGCCATTGAGAATGTTCATCATCGGAACCGGAAGCGTGTTCGCGGAAGTGTCGCCGGAATACGTCGCTAGGTACTTGTAGAGAGGCTTGCTCGAGGCCGTCGCAGCCGCGCGAGCCGCCGCCATTGACACAGCCAGAATTGCGTTGGCGCCGAAATTCGATTTGTTCGGTGTGCCGTCCGCTTCGATCATCTTCTTATCGAGCGCGCGCTGGTCGGCCACATCCATTCCTGTAACGACCTTCGCGATTTCGGAATTCACGTGCCCGACCGCCTTCTGAACGCCCTTGCCGAGATAACGCGCCTTGTCGCCGTCGCGCAGTTCATTTGCCTCGTGCTCGCCCGTGGAAGCCCCGGAGGGAACCGCGCCGCGTCCGACGACGCCGCTTTCCAGCCGCACATCCGCTTCCACCGTGGGATTTCCGCGCGAATCGATAATCTCCCGCCCGCGTACACTCACAATCTTGGTCGACATTACTTTCTCCCTGTTTTCGTAAGAGCTATTCGGGTTCTTCGATCATCGATTCAGCGCGAACCACCACCACCACGCCGTCGTCGGACACGGAAAAGCGCGCGCGATCGGCCTCAAGGTCGTAGCCGATCACGGTGCCCTCCGGCAGATTCACGTGGCGGTCGAGGATCGCCCGGCGCACTTTGCAGCGCCGGCCGATATTGACGTGGTTGAAAACAATCGTGTCTTCCACTTCGCTGTAGCTGTTCACGCGCACATCGTAGCCCAGCACCGACCGCGTCACCCTCCCTCCGGAAATGATCGACCCGCCCGAGACGATCGAGTCGATCGCCGCGCCCGTGCGGTCCGGGTCGCCGAAGACGAACTTTGCGGGAGGGTACTGCTGTTGCCAGGTGTGCAGCGGCCAGCTGGTGTCGTAAAAATTGAAAATGGGCGACACGGAAACCAGGTCGATGTTGGCCTCATGGTAGGCGTCGATCGTGCCGACGTCCCGCCAGTAGGACGTTTCCTTCTTGTTCTCATCGATAAAGTTGTAAGCAAACACGCGATATTTATCGATGATCCGTGGAAGAACGTCTTTGCCGAAATCGTGCGAAGAGAGCGGGTCTTCCGCGTCGGCAATCAGGATGGGCACAAGCAGTTGCGTGTTGAACAGGTAGACGCCCATGGAAGCGTTGACCTTGCCCGGATGGACGCGCGACGGTTTCGGCTGGGTGGGCTTCTCTTCAAAGCCGACAATGCGCCAGTGCTCGTCGGTTTCGATGATGCCGAACTTTCCGGCAGCGTCGGCCGGGTCCATTTCGATGGTCGCCACCGTCACGGCCGCACCCGAAGCGACGTGCTGCTCCAGCATCTTCTGGTAATCCATCTTGTAGATGTGGTCGCCAGACAGAATGAAGACGTAATTCGACTGCTCGCTGCCGATCGAATAGATGTTCTGATAGACCGCATCGGCCGTGCCCAGGTACCAGTGCTGCGAGACACGCATCTGCGGCGGCAACACCTCGATGAAATCCCCGTAACCCATCAGCGAGGACCAGCCGCGCCGCACATGCCGGTTCAGGCTCAGCGCCTTGTATTGCGTGAGCACAAAAACCCGGCGCAAACTGCTGTTCAGGCAATTGGAAAGGGTCACGTCGATGATCCGGTAGACCCCGCCGAACGGAACAGCCGGTTTGGCCCGGTCGCGGGTGAGCGGCCACAATCGCTCCCCCTGGCCGCCCGCCAGCAGAACTCCAATCGCTTCTTGCATTAAGGGCATGCTGCGTCTTTCCGGTCCGCGCTCATTTGCGGAACGAGCATTCTAACAGCAACTTGGCGGCAGCCGCCAACTCCCGTGCCTCGGGTGGGTATCGAGGTTACCGCCGCTTGACTCGCATCACGTTCAGAAAAACGCGCTCTCTCCCCGCTTATCCTCCTGATGCCGCTAAATTACTAAAGCGTAAGCTTATCCGCCGATCCACCTTTTAAATAATTTATTTCCTTGACTTGTGGGATGGCGTCCGATAGAAGGATGTGGCAATGGCTGGCTAATACCAGCTAAACTAGTTTGTTTGTCAAACTGGTAAAACTCGTACAGGGGACGGGGGTGAATACGCGTGGCAGAGGTTGTAATTCAAGAGGGTGAGTCTTTGGAGAACGCTCTCCGGCGCTTCAAGCGGAAGGTGCAGTCGGAAGACATCATCAAGGAAATCAAGAAGCACAGCTACTACATGAAGCCGGGGGAGCGTCGTCGAGCTAAAGAGGCCCTCTCGCGTAAACGTCTCCGGAAAAAGCAGCGGCGTGAGCAGGATTAGGCGATCCATCCAGTCGTATCTTTCTCAATAAATGTGCAAGCGTGCGGGGGAAGCGCCGCAGTGGTCCGGCGGCCTTTCCTCGCATTCTGCGGCATTTAATCGCCCGCTGCCCTCTCCTCCCAGTCCCGGAGCAGCGTATGGAATATCACGATAAAGTTCTCAAGTGCGCCGATTGCGGTGCGGAATTCGTTTTCACCGCCGGCGAGCAGATGTTTTTTGTCGACAAGGGCTTCAAGAATGAGCCCAAGCGCTGCAAGGCCTGCAAGGGCACCCGCGCTCAAGGCGCAGACTCAGGCTCTCCCGTAGCCCTGCGCGTCGAAACCAAGACCGTGTGCTCGCAATGCGGGAAAGAGACCACGGTCCCGTTCAAGCCGACGCAAGGCCGGCCCGTCTACTGCCGCGAGTGCTTCCAGCACCGCCGGTCGGTGGGTGGTCCTGCCAGTGCGACCGCATAACTCAGCTACCGGGAACTGGCTTTACGCCCCCGGCACTGGCCGTCCCTAACAGGTGACGCAGACCACGCATGTGGTGCATCCCTCGGAGTCAGGGAAAGGTCTCTTCTCCTCTATAGCTTTGTTTTAAGAGGTAACTTCCGCCACAACCCACCAGCTCGCGCTCATATTCTCCACGTTTTCCGAAGAAAGGCTCGCTTGCTACAATGTTGGGCAGGGGAGTGGAGGAGTGGCACGTGGACGATAAAATCCTGCGGCAGCACCTGCGGGTTCTTCTGAGCGGCGCTGAGGCTCATGTGGACTGGGCTTCCGCGCTGAAAGGCCTGCCCAAGAAGCTACGAGGCGCGAACCCCAAGGGTGCCGATCATTCTCCGTGGGAGCTTCTGGAGCACGCCCGCATCGCCCAGTGGGACATCCTCGAATTCTGCCGCAATCCCAAGCACGTTTCCCCGGAGTGGCCCTCGGGTTACTGGCCAAAACAGGCGTCCCCTGCGAAAGACGCGGAATGGGACCGCAGCGTCAAATCGTTCCGCAGCGATTTGGCGTCGATGGTGAAGCTCGTCACGGGCCCTGAAACTGACCTCGCGGCGCCCCTTCCGCACGGTACCGGCCAGACCGTCCTCCGCCAAGCCCTGCTGCTGGCCGACCATAACTCATACCATCTAGGGCAGTTCGTACAATTGCGCAAGCTGCTGGGTTCGTGGCCGGAAACTTAACCTGTACTTCTCGCCTCTAATATGGTGCTGCCGCTATAATAGATGCCATCAAATCAGGACTTGGAGACGCAATGAGCGGGGGACATGTGTTCGTGGAGCCGGCGGTTCGGAGCGAAGCGCAGGAACGAATATGGGATTCGTTCCGGAGATGGGGATACCTCCAGGCAAACCTCGATCCCCTCGGCGTGCTCGATCCCATTGTGATTCCTGAGCTTGAGCTGTCGGGCCCTGATGTCGACGCGGCGCGCCGCTTCTACAGCGGGACGATCGGCGTCGAATACATGCATATCCCCGATCGCGAGCGCCGCCTCTGGATTCAGGAGCGCGTCGAATCGGAAACCACTCCCGTGGATCGCCAGCGCATCCTCGATCTCCTCGTCAAGGCCGAAATTTTCGAGCAGACGATTCAGTCACGTTATCTCGGCACAAAACGCTTTTCTCTCGAAGGCGAAGCCTCGCTTCTGCCTCTTCTCGACGCCATTCTGAGTGCCGCTTCCGAATACGGCGCCGAGAAGGGCATTTTGGCGATGAGCCACCGCGGCCGGTTAAACGTGATGGTGAACATCGTGGGTCGCTCCGCTGCCGAAGTTTTCGCCCGCTTCGAGGATGTCGATCCGCGGAGCATCCTGGGTGGCGGCGACGTGAAATACCACATGGGCGCCACAGGCGATTTCTTTGCCGCCAACGGACATAAGGTCGAGATGCATCTGGTTTCCAATCCCAGCCACCTGGAAGCCGTCGATCCGGTTGCCATGGGCCGCACGCGCGCCAAGCAGCAGCGCCGCGGGGCGCAAGGGCGCCAGAAGGTCCTCGAAATCACGATGCACGGCGATGCCGCGTTCGCCGGCCAGGGCGTCTGGGCCGAGACTTTGAATATGTCGGAGCTGCCGGGCTATGACATAGGCGGTTCCGTGCACATCGTCGTCAACAATTTGATCGGGTTTACCACCTCTCCGCGCGACAGCAACTCTTCGCGGTTTTGTTCCGATGTGGCGAAACGCCTGCCAATCCCGATTTTCCACGTCAATGCCGAGGATTTTGAGGGCGTCGTTCGGGTGGGCCGGATCGCGCTCGATTATCGCTACACATTCGGCGCCCCGGTCGTGATCGATCTCGTCGGTTATCGCCGGCATGGGCACAGTGAGGTTGACGATCCCACGATTACCCAGCCGCTGCGGTACCGGAAAATCGAGGCCCATCCTCCCACCTGGCAGATTTACGCCGAGAAGACCGGCATCGACGCCGCGCCCATCGTCCAGCGCGTGCGCGAACAATTGGATGCCGCGCAAAAAGAAGCTCTGGAGCTCGAAAAGGCTCCTCCGATGCGCCGCCTGCCGCTCTATTGGAAAGGCTATGTCGGCGGACGCCACGACGCCTCTCTCGAAGTGGATACCGGCGTCGCCCAGCAGGACCTCACCGAGGTCGGCACTGCGCTCACGAGTTACCCCGCGGGTTTTCACATTCATCCCAAGGTCGAAAAGCTCTTGCAGCAGCGGCGGGACATGGCCCAGGGAAAACGGCCGCTCGATTATGGTATGGCCGAAGCCCTCTCCTTCGGTTCTTTACTCAAGCAGGGTGTGCCGGTGCGGCTGACCGGGCAGGATTCGCGTCGCGGCACATTCAACCAGCGGCACGCCGCTTTGATCGATATTGAGACCGAAGAGGAATACGTTCCGCTCGAGCATTTGGCGAAAGCGCCCACGTGGTTCGAGATTTACAATTCGCCGCTCTCGGAAGCAGCCGTCGTCGGCTTCGAGTACGGCTTCAGCCGCGATTACCCGGAAGCGCTCGTGCTGTGGGAAGCGCAGTTCGGCGATTTCGCCAACGGCGCACAGATCATCATCGATCAGTTCATCGCGGCCAGCGAAGATAAGTGGAATTTGCTCTCTGGCCTCGTCATGCTGCTGCCCCACGGATACGAAGGCCAGGGACCGGAGCATTCCAGCGCGCGCATCGAGCGTTATTTACAGCTTGCGGCCCGCGATAATATCCAGATCTGCCAGCCTTCCAACGCCGCGCAGTATTTCCACCTCCTGCGTCGCCAAGCCCTTCGTGTTTGGGTGAAGCCGCTTGTCGTGATGACGCCCAAGAGCATGCTGCGAAATCCGGCGGCTTCCTCGCCGCTCGTCAGCCTGACCACCGGACGTTTCCAAAATATTATTCCCGATGCCGGCGACGGCTCGGCGGAACGCGTGCTCTTTTGCACCGGCAAGATCGGCCACGAACTCGTTGCCGAGCGCAAGCGCCGGAACGACACCTCGACCGCAATCGTTTTCGTCGAGCAGCTTTATCCCTTCCCGGAAGCGGAGCTCACGGCTGAAATGGACCGCCACGCGACCGCCCGGGAGTTTGTCTGGGTGCAGGAAGAACCCGCCAACATGGGGGCTCTCTCCTTCATAATGCCGAGGCTCGAACATCTGGCTCGCGGACGTGCTGTTCTCTCCGTGAAGCGCTCGGCAAGCGCCAGCCCTGCCACAGGCTCGCACAAGGCTCACGAACTCGAGCAAAAAACGCTGTTATCGCTGGCCTTCGGCGTCTAGCCAACAGAAGCTGGCGCTCGCTTTAGTGCGTTGCTGAGTTTTGGGCAAAGCACCAGTAGACGAAGTCGGGCGAATAGCGCGAGGCCACCGTCGCCGGGACGTCCGTCTGGGTGATTTGCTGAAACGCAAAATCCATTTGGCCGTCGGGTTTGACCGTTCCCAGCAAATATCCGTAGACGTCCGATTGCCAACTGGGCTGCGGTGGATAGTTTTCCGGAAAGGCGTAACGTTGTGCTCCCGCGGTGCCCACAATCCATCCGGGCAAGACTCCGCCGTGATTTCGCCAGTATTCCGTATCGAAAATACCGTCCATGAAATAGTGCGAATGGCTCGCCAGCACGTAGACGTGTTTGTGGGCGCCGTTCTGCGCGCTGAGTAAGTCCGCGTAGGCGCGCCTCCCGTTCTCGGTGCCCACGATCGATTCGTTCATGCTGTGTGCTTTTGAAATGCTCTCCGGCAGAGGCTTGTGCATCCCGACGACAATCGAGCGAATTTGGGGGATGGCGGAATCCGCGCTCAGCACTTTCTCGAACCACGTCAGCTGATCGGAATCGAACTGATCGGGGGTGGCGTTGTCGAGAGTTATAAAGTCGACGCTGTCCTCGATCCAATGGTAATAAGTCCGCAGTTTGAAATCCTCGCCGTCGTCGTTGAGCCGCTGCTTGCGCAAGGCGGGCGTATCGATCCAATCGGCGAATTGCAGCAGATATTGTTCGCGGGTCTTGGGAGGGATTATCTCGTGGTTTCCGATCGCGAGAAACACGGGCAGGGTACCGAAGGGAAGAAGTTGGTTCTGAATGAAGTCGTTCCAGGAAAGCTCTTCGTAGCCGATGATGTTCAATGGTTTCGCGATGTGCGTGGTCTGATGCTGGATATCTTCGTCGAAATTGTAAACCGCGCGGAAGTCGCCCAGATGCCAGTAAAAGCGGGCGCCATCTTTCTTCACGTCTGCGGCGATGGCCGGCATAACGACGTCCCCGCAGTTGCGCGAGTCGCCCGACACCGCAAAGGTCCAGACGGGAGTGGCCGGGGCAGCTTCCTGCGGGGCAGTCGAGGTCTTCGCGGCGGTGTGCCCGGCGCGCTTTGACTGGTTCTCTTGCGCGTTCGATTTGACCGCCATGGCGGCCAGCGCGAGGCAAAAAATGGTTATACACGCTAACGGGTGACGCAGTCTCATGGGGTTTCGGAAGCCAATCTTCCTTTATTGGCGAACGCCTATTCTCCCTCGGCCGTCGAAGAATGCCAAGCGACGGAGATGTGGCGAACCACTGAGGCGCTCCATTGCTCAAAAGGCGAGGTCAAATCGGCGCTCCAGCGCATCTGATCAGGGGTACGGTATAGTTTATCTTTGTATTCATCTTTGCACCGCACGTCGAGGCGCACATTTCTAGAAACCGCATGGCGAGTGCTGAACCGTCACCCGGACGAACCCCGGCCCAGAAGCTGAAGCATGCCTGGGCAGCACTCCCGGACGCCTGGGCCCTCCTCAGACCGCGCCGTGGAATCCTGTTCGCCGGCTTGCTCCTAATGGCCATCAACCGCCTGGCCGGCTTCATTCTCCCCGGATCGACCAAATATCTCGTCGACGATGTCATTAACAAACGCCAGGTCCATTTGCTCGTGCCGATCGTGCTGGTGGTATTGGCGGCCACGATCATCCAGGGACTCACCTCCTATAGCCTCACGCAGCTCTTGTCAAAGTCGTCCCAGCGCCTGATCACCGAGCTTCGCGTCAAAGTGCAGTCGCACATTGGTCGCCTTCCGGTGGCCTTTTACGATTCGACGAAAAGCGGCGTGCTCGTGTCGCGGATCATGAGCGACGTGGAAGGCGTCAGGAATTTGATGGGCACGGGCCTGATCGAGTTCATGGGCGGAATCATGACGTCGATCATCGCGCTCGTGGTGCTCCTGCGCATCAGCGTGATGATGACCGCCGTGGCTTCCGCAATTCTTCTCGTTTTTGCATTTGGCCTCAGCCGGGCATTCGAGACCATCCGCCCTTTCTACCGGGCTCGCCCGAAAATAACCGCGGAAGTTACCGGGCGCCTCACCGAGTCGTTGGGCGGCGTGCGGGTGGTGAAGGGCTATCACGCCGAGGAGCGCGAAGAAAAGGTTTTTGCGTCCGGCGTGCAGCGACTGCTGGAAAATGTGGTAAGCACGCTCACCGTAACGTCGCTCATGGCGCTTTCCGCCACCGGCCTGCTGGGAGTCGTAAGCGCCGTGATGATGTTCCTCGGCACGCGCCAGATTCTCGGCGGAACGATGACGATGGGAACTTTCTTCGAGTTCACTCTTTTCCTTGGAATGCTCGTCGCTCCGGTTTCCCAGATTGTCGGCCTCGGCCCCATGATGATCGAGGCCCTCGCCGGTCTTGAACGGACCCGTGAGATTCTGAACGAGAAGACGGAAGAACAGACGCCGGGGCGCAACATCCATCTCGACCGCGTGGAAGGGCGCGTCGCCTTCCGAAACGTCAGCTTCGCCTACGACGCGGGCAAGCAAGTGCTCTACGACGTCAGCTTTGATTCCGAGCCCGACACCGTCACCGCTCTGGTGGGGCCTTCCGGTTCGGGCAAATCGACGATCATCGGCCTCATCGCCGCGTTCTATGTCCCGACCGCCGGTAAAGTCCTCGTGGACGGCGTCGATCTCGCGCAGGTCCGCCTGGACTCCTACCGCACGCAATTGGGTGTCGTCCTGCAGGAAACTTTTCTCTTCGACGGCACCATCCGCGAGAACGTGGCCTTCTCGCGCCCGGACGCAACCGACGAACAAGTCCTCGAGGCCTGCCGTATCGCTCGCGTCGACGAGTTTGCCGAGGCGTTCGAGAAAAAGTACGACACCATCGTCGGCGAACGCGGCGTGAAGCTTTCCGGCGGCCAGAAGCAGCGTGTTTCAATCGCTCGCGCCATTCTTGCGGACCCCCGCATTCTCATCCTCGACGAAGCCACATCCAGCCTCGACTCGGAATCCGAAGCGTTGATACAGGAAGGGCTTCGTTACCTGATGCGCGGGCGAACCACCTTCGTGATCGCACACCGCCTCTCCACCGTTCGTCGTGCCGATCAGATCCTGGTAGTCGAAGCTGGGCGGATCGTCGAACGCGGTACGCACGAGTCGCTGTACGATGCCCGGGGCCGCTACTTCGACCTGTACACCAAGCAGCACGGCGTGGAATCGAACCTTTTCCTCGCCCCTGGCGAAGGCGACGCCGCCTCGGAAGAGTCTAGCGGGGTCGAAACGGCCGCGAGTTCGTTGCCCAGAGAAACCGTCCTTCCTGACCGCCAGGATTGAATTCGCGCGACACTGTGCGAAGTCTGGCCCTGTTCTGCTTGGCGAATCGTCCCTACCCGCTACAAGAAGCCGCGTAGCGATCTCAGGCCTTTAGGGTATAGCCGCCGAGAGCCCCTCCGCTTAGTCTCCAGCTTACAGTGCAAGGTTCTCGGTCGTGGCTTGTTGAAGTAGCTGATCGAGGAAGCGCAACCGCAGCAGAATTTTCAGAAGTCTGCAAATCTCGCAAATTTGGATGGAGGATCGAATGAGAAACAGCGACTGGTCGTCGATAGTCACGGGGATTGCTATTGGAGTTGGTATCGGGGCGGCGTTGGGTGTTTTATTCGCCCCGCAATCGGGCGAAGATACGCGCGAATATCTAAAGGGAGCCGCCAAAGACCGCCTGAACGATACCCGCGAGCGCTTTGGCAACGCGGTGGAATCCGGCAAAGATTTCGCGCGCCAGGCGCAGGATTCGGTGGAAGGAGTGAAGGGCCATTTGAAGGACGTCGCCGACGCGGGTCAGCGCGCTTATCGCGACGCAGCGAAAGCTTAAGTTTTCTGGAAAGCTACTGATCGGTCTTAGGAGGCGGGAATGAAAACAGCTTCGATTGCAGGAATCGTTCTGATCGTCCTCGGCATCGTCGGCTTGATTTATCAGGGCATCGGATATACGAAACGAAAAGATGTGCTCGACGTAGGGCCCATCCACGCCACCAAGGACACTCATGAAACAATTCCGATTCCACCGGTCCTCGGCGGAATCGCACTGGTGGGGGGAATAGCTCTCCTCGTAGTCGGCGCAAAGTCCACGGCTTAATCGCCAACCGCGAATTGTCGTTTGCACTGACGGTAAGAAAGGTTGTGCGCGATGGGTCTCATGCTAATTCTCACGATCGTGCTGGTAATCGCTCTCGTGGGCAGTCTGCCCCGCTGGCCGCACAGCCGTTCCTGGGGATATTACCCGAGTGGCGGGATCGGTCTGATCGTCGTGATCTTGTTGATCCTGTTTCTGCTCGGGCGCCTGTAAGAATTTCTTGAAAGGGAGGAAACTGTGGCGAAAAGCACCGGCATTCTTGCAAAAGAAGAAGATCTTCTGGTGGGAGTGGCCCGTAGCATCGGCACCACATTAGGCACGGTCGTATCCAAGGTGAACTCCGTCACGAAGGCAGCGAAGCCGGCAACTCGGTTGCGCGCGCGTAAGATCGTGCGTAAAAAGAAGACAACCTCGGCCTCTCGGCCGTCACGCCGAAAGCGGTCCAAGAAACGTTCTTGAGTCGACCCCGCATATCTTCTGAACGAACAGGGAGGCAGTCATGTTGCGATGGGCGCTGATTTTTCTAGTGGTAGCCATAGTGGCGGGAATTTTTGGTTTCGCAGGGATTATGATTGCAGCGGCGGGAATCGCCAAGCTCCTGTTCTACTTGTTTCTCGTGCTGTTTCTGGTTTCCCTGCTCGGCGGATTGGCGCGGAGAACCTAGCAGTTTCGAGGCGCGGTCAACGGGAGTCGAGCTCCCGAATCACGGCGGCGCTTTGAAGCCGAATGTACGGATTGGAATCATGGCCCATCCGGTCCCGGAGAACCGCCAGGACGCCGTCGTCCGAGGCAATCTGGCCGCTCTCGAGCAATCGGCGCAAGGAATCGATCGCCTCCACCCGAACATCGGAATCCTGATCGTCTTCCAGCGCACCGAGCAGCGTGTTGCGAACCATGTCCTGCCGCGCGGAGCCATTCAAGGCATCTAGGGCCTTCAAACGAACCGCCGGGTCGCGGTCTGTCTCAACCACTCGGTTCAGAGCCGCACGCACTTCCGGATCGCCGCTGCGCGGGCTCAGCAGGTCGACGGCGTTCAGGCGCACATCCGGTCCAAAGCGCTGGTTGTTGCGCAGAACATAGAGCAAAGCGTTTTTGACAGTGCCATCATCCACGGTGCCCCGCACCGTGACGGGCTGCTCGGACCTCATCTGAAGCTCTACCTGCGGAGGATCGTTGCCTGCGGCGGGAAGCACATTAATTCCCGCCACGTCGGCCGTGTGGACATCGAATACCTTGGAAGAAGGGGGTGAGGCCACCACGGGTTCCAGCACACTCGAATCGGCTGCAGAATCTGCTACCGAGCCGGCTGCTGCCATATGTGCGGAAGGAGCGGATATCACGGGATGCCGCAGCAATCGCGGGCCAAACATTCCCACCGAGAAGCCGATCATCACCAGCAGCGCCCCGCTCCAGGCCGGCCGCGGAGACATCCAGCCCGCGGGGAGCAGCGCGCCGATCTTCCTTCGCAGCCAGCCGCCTTCTTCCTCCCGGTCCAGCGCGTCTTCCAGGCTTGCGCGGCAGCTCGCGAGCAGAACCGCATCCGGTTCCACCCGATGCTCTCCCAGCATCGCGATCAATTCCTTTTCGCTTTCGAGCGTGGACCGGCATTCCGAACAATCCGCCAGATGAGCGGCCAGCTCGCTCTGTTCCACCACATCGAGTTCGTCGCCTGCCGCAAACAGAATGAGTCGCGGTCGCCAGTCACTGCACGGCTCGTTGGCCATTGCGTCCTTGTCCGGATTCCTTTCCCGCCACATCATTCCTGATCCTGATCCCTTTCGCTACCGCATTCCGCCCAGGCTTTCGCGCAGCTTTCTGGTAGCCCGGAACAGCGAATTCTTCACCGTCTCTTCGGAGGTGCCCAGCACGTCGCCGATCGCCCTCAACCGCAATCCCTGGTAATGCTTCATTTCGAATACCGTCCGTTCGCGCGGCGAGAGGCGTTTCATCGCCTCCTGAATTTTTTCGCCCAGTTCGCTTCCCAGCAACTGTTTCTCGGGATTGGAAGCCGCGCTTAATTCCGGCTGGCGATCGAAAAAATCGTGCCTGGTTCCCTCGGCGTCTTCCGAGACGGGCGCTTGGTCCTCGCGGTGGCTGGTGCGCCGGCGCAAATGATCGAGCGCCACATTCGTCGTAATCCTGTACAGCCACGTATAAAAGCTGCACTCGAATCGAAACCGGTGCAGGTTGCGGTAAACCTTCAGGAAAGCTTCCTGGTAAATATCCCGGGCGTCTTCCGTCTTATGGACTAGGTTCAGCGCCAGTCGCAGAACGTCCCGGTCGTAGCGCCGCACCAATTCCTCAAATGCCAGCCGGTCTCCGGCCTGCGCCTTACGGACGAGCGAATGCTCCTCGCTGCGCTTATCCGCAGCCGCTTGGCGTGCATCCGCTTCGAGTGCAACGCTCATCGCCATGGCGTTCCCTGTCGATTCGGCGTGTGTTACGAGGGGGACTGCTTGCCCTGCGGCCGGATCGTCCGCGCCCGTAACCCTTTTCGCTCTCTTCAAATACATAGACGTTCCAATCGGCCTTCGGTGAGCATGAAGGGCTCGACTACCGCTCGTAAATCCGGCCCTGCTAATCGGATGCGCTATGCCTGTATTACGTTGCGAGCTCAGTACTTAACCCGCAACCCCGCCGAAACAATCGGGTTGCCCTTACTGCCGCGTGCGCAGCCTCTCCAGAAACCCCCCGTTCAGCCGTACCCCGAGCCGTATCAGCCCGTACACGGCCACACATACGATGAAATCGAGCACCACTCCGCCGTCGATGCCGAATCCCTGGTGGCGAAAAGCGTCCGGCAGATGCGGGGCCAGCGACAGGTAATAAATCGCGTTGCCAATAAGAATCGCAACCAGATACTCCAACCACCTCGTCGGCGTTGCCCCAAGAAATTGGCGCTCCCTGGCCATCGAATGCACCGCCCGTGGAGATCTCGATCCACCGCCATACCCGCCCAGCTGCACCCAATATATGGCACTAAAAGCACGATGTAAACGGGCCGGACTGTCTCCGCGCTGCCGCCAGGACCGAATCCCCGCTACTATGAGAATACGAAGCATGGGACCCCGTGTATCATCCCTTCTTTACCGTCCATGACTACCTCACTGAGCGATTCCGTGAAATACCTGCGCGGCGTCGGGCCACAACGCGCCACAATTCTGGAAGAGCACGGAATCGTGACGGTCAGCGATCTTCTCTCCTATATCCCCTTTCGCTACGAAGACCGCATCACCTTCACGCGCATCGCGGAAGTGATTCCCGGCCAGGTCCATACGATTTGTGCCGAAGTTTCGGGCGGCGGAGGCGGAACGGTCCGCTTCATGCGCGGACGCAGCGCCATCTTCCACGTCACGGTCCGTGACCGCTCGGGAACTCTGCACGCGCGCTTTTTCCACGGCGGCTACCTTGCCGGGCGCCTCAAGGACGGCCAGAAGCTCGTGCTGCACGGCAAGGTCGACCGCGACGCTTACCGCCCGGGCCGTCTCGAAATGGTGAATCCGCAGATCGAAGTCATTGGAAGCGAAGATAAAGAGGGCGTCGA
>JBEKTG010000004.1:0-25097 GCA_049516275.1 Candidatus Acidiferrales bacterium | reverse complement strand
CCCGGCATTCCTGGCTGCGCTTGGTCGTCTTGTTTACCACCAGCACCGTGTCGCCGATATTCACGCCAGACGCCAGCGGCATCAGTCCACCGGTAGCGTTCACCAGCAGCGTGGTAGTCTCTTCCTGAAAAGCCGTTCTGTCCCGGCACACTCCATGCACCATCAGCGGAACTTGAAGGCAAATCCGAGGGCTTGATCGTTGCCGCGTAATTGTTGAAGTTTGTCCCATAGCATCCTCTACATAATCAGACTACAGGCTGCCCGCACCCTACGGCCAGCGCCCTGTCAGAGCCATGTATCAGAAAAGTACATCCCGAGCTGCCCGCCCGTGAGCCATGCCGATTTAACGTGGAGCCTCGGCTGCAAAACGAAGAACCGCCAGCGAAGCCAGCACCGCCGTCTCCGTCCTCAGGATGTTCTCGCCCAGCGAAGCCTCCGCGAACCCGGCCGCCCGCGCCGCCGCGATTTCGTCGTCCGTCCAACCGCCCTCCGGACCGATCGCAAGTGCCGCCGTGCGGACTCGTGCTGCAGAAGCAAGCGCCCCGCGTATCAACGGAGCGTCCGGCCGTTCGCTGAGCACAATCTTGCAGGCTGCTTCGCATCCGGCGAATGCCACAGCGGGAGCAGATACATCCGCCATCACCGGAGGACGCAAACGCCGGGCTTGCTGTGCCGATTCGATCAGGATTCGCTCCCACCGCGCGCGCCGCTTTTCCGCCGCGACAAGCAGCGGCTTATCGGTACGCGCCGCCGCCAGCGGCACAATCAAAGCCGAGCCCAATTCCGTAGCCTTCTCCAGGCACCACTCGAAGCGGTCGAATTTCACGAGCGAAATAAGCAGCTGAATCTCAAGCGAGGGTTCGCGCGCCGCAATCCGCTCCATCAGCGCAAACTCCACGCGGCTATCGCCCCGTTTCGAGAGCGCAACGCGCTCAATGCGCCCCAGCCACACACTCCGCCCGTCGCTCAGTTCATAGAGCTGGCCCGGTTCCGCGCGCAGCACGCGGCCCAGATGTTCCGCGGTATCGCCGTGGAGAGTAGCCGAGTCGGCGTCAAATTTCTCAAGGAAGAAACGGCGGCGCATCGCTCCATTCTATCCTGCCGGTGCAATGCCGCGCCAATGGAGGAACGAAACGAAGTTAACCGAAGATGTCTTTCACTTTGTCGAAGAAGCTCGAAGAGCGCTCGGCGGGCTGATTCTCCACCTTCAGCAGCGGCGCCAGCTGCTCGAGCATCTTCCGCTGTTCCCGCGACACTTTCGACGGCGTCACGATCCGCACGCTCACGTAGAGATCGCCCTTGCCGCCATGCGGGTTCGGCAGCCCTTTTCCCTTTTGACGGAAGATCTGCCCCGATTGCGTGCCTTCCGGTATGTCGAAGTCTTCCTCGCCCTTAAGCGTCGGCATCTGGATCGTGGCCCCGAGCGCCGCCTGCGGAAAGCTCACGGGAATCGTGCAATAGAGATCGGAGCCGCGCCGCTCGAAAAACGGATGCTCTTTCACGTCCAGAAAAATATAGAGATCGCCCGCCGGGCCGCCATTTGTGCCCGGCTCGCCCTGCCCGGGCATGCGCAGGCGCGTTCCGGCATCCACTCCCGCTGGCACCCCTACTTCAAGAACACGTTCGCGCTCGACGCGACCCAGCCCTCGGCACGATAGGCAAGCTTCCTTGATCACCTGCCCCGTCCCCTGGCAAGCCGGGCACGTCCGCGTGATCGAGAAAAATCCCTGCTGGTAGGCCATTTGGCCGCGGCCGCCGCACGTCCTGCACGTCGACATCCCGCTGCCCGGCTTCGCGCCGATTCCGTGGCACGTCTCGCAATTTTCGCGGCGCGTCAGGCGAACTTTCGTCGTCACGCCCGTGGCCGCGTCCTCAAAGCTCAGCGCCATGTCGTAGCGCAGATCGGCCCCGCGTTGTCCGCGGGCGCCTCGCTTTCCCGCGCCGCGCCGCGCCCCGCCGAAAAACGCGTCATCCACTCCGAAAAGGTCGCCCAGAATGTCCTGAAACTCTTCAAAGACGGTCGAGTTGAACCCCGTCGATTCAAATCCCCGGCTTCCCAGACCCGCATGGCCGAAGCGGTCGTATACAGACCGCTTTTGTGCATCGGATAGCACGCTGTAAGACTCCGAAGCCCGCCGGAAATTCTCCTCCGCCTCGTGCTTATTGTCCGGATTCCGGTCCGGATGCCATTTCAAGGCCGCTTTCCGGTAGGCCGACTTGATCTGATCGCCGGACGCATCGCGGGCGACGCCGAGAAACTCGTAGTAATCAAACTCCGTGCTCGATGCCATGATTCCCTTTCAACGATTCCTTTCTAATTCTCGCGAGAGGCGGACGCGGGCTTTGCCTCTGGCTGGCTGGCCACACGGACCATCGCCGGCCGCAGCACGCGGTCGTGAAACACGTAGCCGGGCTGCATCTCGCCGATCACCACGCCGTCCGGGTGCTGGTGCGTCTCCACCCGCTCGATGGCGTGGTGGAAGTGCGGATTGAATTCCTTGCCCACCGCTTCGATGCGCTTGAGCCCTTGCCTCGCGAGCGCGTCGGAAAGCTGGCGGCGGATCATCTCGAATCCCTTCAGGTATTCCGCGGAAGCCGAATCGTCCGCGGTTTCGAGCGCCCGGTCGAATGCATCGAGCACCGGGAGAATGCCTTCGATCAGCGCCTCCAGGGCGCGGTGCCGGTCCTGGCCGCGCTCCTTTTCCAC
Source organism: Candidatus Acidiferrales bacterium (assembly GCA_049516275.1). Classification (GTDB taxonomy): domain Bacteria; phylum Acidobacteriota; class Terriglobia; order Acidiferrales; family UBA7541; genus Palsa-295. The sequence goes on along the minus strand of JBEKTG010000004.1, from coordinate 22,390 downwards.
GCGCTTCCGGTAATTTTCAAAGTCCGCCTGGCGGCGGACCAGCGTGTTCATCAACTCCTGCTTCTCGTTCTGCAGATTTTGAACCTGCTCACTCAGCGATCCCGCCGCGTCGGAGCCTTGATTGCAATTGCCCACGCCCGCCGGATCGGCATCTTCGGCGGCAACCGGCGACGCCGGGCCCCCGGAAAAAGTTACTTTCGGTTCTTCCCTGCCTTGACCCTTTTCTTTGTGGTGTGAAGACACAGTCTCAACTCCCTTGTTCGTCATTCTCGGAAAAAAACTGCGCCATAAAAGCAACCGCCGTTATAACCCGTTCGTAGTGCATACGCATCGGCGCAAGAATCCCGAGTGTTCCCTGCACCTGATCGTTGGATGAATAGGCGGCCGAAACCAGGGCCAGGTGCTTGCCGGCCGTCGACATTTTCTCCAGCCCCAGTTCCACGTGTACCGGCTCCGGCGCTTCGATGCACCCGCTCAGCAGCGCGATCAGCTTGTCCTTCTCTTCGATCGCTTCCAGAAGCTCGCGCAGCTGGTCCTGGCTGGTGAACTCAATTGTCGACGCAATCTTGGCCGCGCCTTCCACGTACACTTTCCGCTCGCTGCTGTCGCCCAGGACCGCCGGGTCGCACAGGATCAGCGCGTCCCCGGCAAGGCGTCCATACTGCTCGCGGTCGCGCTCCACTTGCGCGCGAAGATCGGCGCGCATGGCATCGAGCGTCCAGCCCACGTAGTGCCGGTTCAGGTATTCTGCCGTGCGATCGAGGTCGGTCTGCAGGAACGCGCGCTCCGGCCGCACCAGCTTATCCCGCGTTTGCCCTCCGCCCGTAATCAGCACCACCAGCACGCGGTTATCGGGCAGCAGCAGGAATCGCACATGCTCCACCACCGCCCGCGCCAGCGGCGGAGAAATAAAAATTCCCAGCCCGCGCGATACCGCCGAAAGCACATGGCTTGCGCGCTCCATCACCGCCTCGGGCGTCTGCGCCGAGTCGAGCTCCCGGCGGATCCACTGCCGGTCCTCAGGGCTTGCCGTCGCCTGCGCCGCTACCTGCTCCACAAAAAATCGGTACGCCGCGGCCGTCGGCACACGGCCCGCCGACGTATGGGGTTGAAAAAGAAAGCCGCCCTCTTCGAGGTCGGCCATCACGTTCCGCACCGTCGCGGGACTCAGCGGCTCCAGATGGCGCCGCGAAATGCTCCGCGACGACACCGGCTCACCCGTCTCGATGTAGTGGCGCACCACGTCCGTGAGAATCTGCTGGTGCCGCTTCTGTTGCAGAACCGTGGGAGTCATAGGCTAGGAGTTATCATTCGCCGGGACCGCGACCATGTCGCCGCCCGCAAGAGCTATCCATCCTACTCCTTTTCAAAAGTTTAAACGGCGGAAGGAAAGGCGTCAACTTCACTCAAAATAGCCCGCATCAAGCCGTACACACGCTGCGCAGCGCCCAGCAGCTTGCGGTCGAACGGTTCGCTACCAGATCCGGCAGCGGACTCCCTCCGCCCGCACCATCGGCGAACCCGCGCTGCAGGCAAATGCCTTGGCGAAGGCCGGCATGTTCGAGACCGCCCCGTTGGTACGGAATTGCCCAAGCGGATGCGGGTCGGTCTTGATGAGCAACTGCGCGAACTCTGACCGGTAATTCCATGCCCAGTCTTGCGCAAATCCGAGAAAAAACCGCTGTTCGGGGGTAAAACCATCGATCAGCCCAAGCGCCCGCTTTCCCTGGAGAGTCTTCTCGAAAGCCGCGTAGGAAATAGTGAGGCCGCCCAGGTCGGCGATACTCTCGCCCTCCACCAGCTTGCCGTTCTCGTGCAGGCCGGAATCCTCAAACGCTCCGAACTGCTGCGCGATGCAGTCTCCGCGCGCCTTGAAATTTTTCAGGTCCTCGGGCGTCCACCAGTTCTTCAGGTTTCCCTGCGCGTCAAACTTCGCCCCCTGATCGTCGAAGCCATGCGTCATCTCGTGGCCCATCACCGACCCGATGCCGCCGTAATTGATCGCCGGATCGCCGTTGGGATCGAAGAACGGCGGCTGCAGAATGCCCGCCGGAAAAACGATCTCGTTCTTCTGCAGGCTGTAATACGCGTTTACGGTGGGCGGGGTCATCTCCCATTCGGTCCGATCCACGGGCTTTCCGATCTTGGCAAGGTCATGCTCAAAGTCGAATGTCCTGCCCCGCATTCTGTTTCCGACAAAGGAAACGCGGTCCACCTGGAACGCCGAGTAGTCCCGCCACTTGTCCGGATACCCGATTTTCAGCGTAATGGATTGCAGCTTCTTGATCGCCTCCACGCGCGTCGCCGGGCTCATCCAATCGAGCGTTGTCAGGTCGGCATGCAAGGTATCAAGCAGGTTATTCACCATCACGATGGCCTTGGCTTTCGCCTCCGGCGGGAAGTTGCGCTCTACGTAATATTGGCCAAGGGCTTCGCCCAGCACGCCGTCGGTCGACTCCACGCATCTCCGCCATCGCGGAAGCATTTCCTTGGCTCCGGTCAGCGTGCGGCCGTAGAAATTAAAATTTTCTTCGACGAATTTCGCCGGAAGCGCCGGAGCCACCGAATGGATCAGGTGCCACCGCAGATACGTCTTCCAATCCTCCAGCGGGATCGACGAGAACGCGGCGTCCACCGCCTTGAAAAAGTCCGGCTGCTCGATATTGATCGATGCCACCGGCGGCGCGCCCACGGCCTCGAAATAAGTTTCCCAGGAAACGTGAGGAGGGAGCTCGCCCAACTGTGCCACAGCCATCGTGTGATAAATCTTCTCGGGATCGCGCCGGTCGACCCGGTCCATCGAAGCGTTCGCCAGCGCGGTCTCCACGGACAGCACTGTTTTCGCGTCAGCCGCTGCCTTCGAGTCATCGTCGCCCATCAGCTTGAACATGTTGGTGACGTGGGCGGAATATTGGTCCCGCATCTTTGTCGATCGGTCGTCGGTGTCGCGATAATACTGCCGGTCCGGCAGCCCGAGTCCGCCCTGCTCGGCGTCGGCAATCGCGCGGGAGCTGTCTTTGAAATCCGGCGTAGACCCAAAATCGAAGACCGCGGCCACCCCTTCGCGCTGCAGCCTCGCAATTTCCGCTTGCAGCGTCGCGCCGTCTTTAATCTCCGCGATGCGCGCAAGCTCCGAATCGAGCGGCTTCAATCCGGCCGCCTCGATCTGCGCCTCGTCCATGCAGGCTGCATAGTAGTCGCCGATTTTCTGCCAGTTGGAGCCGGGAGCGGCCGATTTGTCGTTGGCCGCTTCTTCCAGGATTTGCCGCAGAACATCCTCATTCTTGTCGTGGAGTTTGTTGAACGTGGCCCACGAGGAATGATCAGCCGGCAGCGGATTGTTCTTCGCCCAGCCGCCGTCCGCAAATTGGTAGAAGTCGCTGCAGGGAGCCACGGCCCGGTCAAGGTTCGAGACATTAAAACCATTTCCCGCGGACTGAGGCGGGGCGTCTCCGGTGCCGCCGCCAACGGCCGCGGAAAACATAGCGCAGCTGCCCGCAATCTCAGGTGCCGCGACGGTAACGTTTTTCGACGCGACGCTCTGCGAGGAAAGCTCTGCGGGAATCACCAGCAGGGCCGCCAGAATCATGAATGCAACACAACAGAAACGCCGGATCATGGAAAGCACCTCACTCGATAAAAATTAGACGCGGCTCGATGATGTTTGGATTAACGGAAATCCCAGTTTGCGAGCCGCGAGCGCCCGACAAGCCCCGCTCCACAACCCATTCTCAGCGCCTCGCGACAATCGTGTCAATGTCGCGACCGCGTCGCCGCCGCGACCTGCCAGGCATCGCTGAAGATAAATCCATCCGCAGGAGTAAACTGTCAGCGCCGTCCCGAGGACGCCTGTGCTTGATCCCCGCGCCGAGTACAACCGCCGCATCGGCATTCATCAGCATATAATTTCGCGCAACGAAATTGCGCACCGCAAAATCGGCAACGCCAAGTTCGCCGCCGTGATTGCCGCTATCGCGATTGCCATTCTGGCCATCTCGAAGCATTCCTTTTCCGCCTACTGGCTATTCGCTCCGGTCGCGGTCTATGCGGCGCTGGCAGTCCTCCACGAACGCGTCCTCGGCGCCAAGTCGCGCGCGGAACTCGCGGCAGCCTTCTATCGCAAGGGACTCGCGCGAATGGACGACAAATGGTCCGGCACCGGCGAAACCGGCGACCGCTTCCGCGATCCGAAGCACACCTACGCGGACGACCTCGACCTTTTCGGCCGCGGCTGCCTGTTCGAACTCCTCTCCACCGCGCGCCTTCCCATGGGCGAAAATCTTCTGGCACAGTGGCTCTGCGTCCCCTCGCCGCCGGCAACGGTCGTTGAACGCCAATCGCTGGTAGCGGGCCTGCGCGAGAGCCTGGACCTCCGCGAGAGCCTCGCCGTCATGGGCGCCGAACTCCGCGTGCGGCTGAATCCCGAATCGCTCATCGGCTGGGCAGAGGCAAAACCAGTGCTGCCAGGCGCCCCCTTCCGCGCAGTCTGCGTTCTGCTGGCGCTGCTTGCCGTCGCAACCCTCGTTCTCTTCCTGCTTACCTCCGCGTACTGGCCGCTTCTGCTCGTCCTGATCCTCGAGCTGCTGTTCTATTCCTTCTTTCACAAGCGAGCAAAGGCCATGATCGCCGAAGTTTCCAGCAACGCCGAAGGTTTGATCCTCTTCTCGCAGATTCTCGAGCGGATCGAACAGGAACCGTTCGTGTCGAGCCGCCTGCAGGAGTTCGTCGCGGCGCTGAAAGGCGAAACGAGATCCGCCTCCCGCTCCGTCCGAAATCTCGCGAGCATAGTCTACTGGATCGACGGCAGCGACAGCCTCTTAGGCCGCTTCCTCGACTTGCCGCTGCTCTACACGATACAAACGGCCCTTGCAGCCGAATCGTGGAGAAAGCAATGCGGCTCGCGGGTCCGTGCGTGGGTAGCGATCGTGGGTGAAATGGAAGCGCTGTTTTCCCTTGCCGGCTATTCCTTCGAGCATCCGGCCGACCCGTTTCCCGAATTCGCTGCGGGCGCTGATTGCCATCCGGTGTTTGAAGGAGAGGATCTCGGGCATCCGCTGCTTCCCTCCGCGCAATGCGTGCGTAATTCCGTGCGTCTTGACGACGACACGCGCCTGCTCCTGATCAGCGGCTCGAACATGTCCGGCAAAAGCACTTTCCTGCGCACCGTGGGAATCAACGCCGTTCTCGCCAACGCAGGCGCGCCCGTTCGCGCAAAATCGCTCCGCTTGTCACCGCTTCTGCTCGGCACGCGAATTCGCACCACGGACTCGCTCCAGGAAGGCCGCTCGAATTTCTACACCGAGATTCTGCGCATCCGTCAGGTTTTCGAGCAGACCAACCAGCAACAGCCTCTTCTGTTCCTGTTCGACGAGTTGCTGGAGGGAACAAATTCCAAGGACCGCCGCATCGGCGGCGAAGGCCTCCTGCGCGCGCTTCTCACACGCCGCTCCATCGGAATCGCTACGACGCACGATCTAGCGCTCACCGAAATAGCCGCATCGCTGGGCGGCAACGTACGCAACGCTCATTTTCAGGATTTTGTCGAGCAAGGAGAAATGCGCTTCGATTACAAACTCCGCGACGGCGTCGTAGCGCGGAGCAACGCCCTCGAACTCATGCGCCTAATCGGCTTGAACGTATAGCGCCCTTCGTCGAATGTTAGGGGGGCGGAACCTCAGTCCCGCCTTAAGAATGGCGCGCAGCGACGATCCCTCTTCAGTTGAATCGTCGTTGCCGTTGTTGTTAGCAGTCATCCTGAGCGGAGCGAAGGATCCCTCTTCTCTTCGCAGCCGCCGTTGCCTTTCGTCGTCACCCGATCGTGTTGTCGATCTGCGCCCGCTGCAGCCGGTCGGAATAATCAATGTAGAGCGTCTTCCAGTCGGAATAAAAATCAAGCGCCGCTATCCCCGACTCGCGATGCCCGTTCCCGGTGTTCTTGATACCGCCAAACGGCAAATGCGTCTCCGCCCCGATCGTCGGCGCATTCACGTACACGATGCCAGTCTGGATCTCCCGCTGCGCCACAAACGCATTGTTCACGTTGCGCGTGTAAATCGACGCCGAAAGTCCGTAGTTCACGCCGTTGGCGATGGCCAGCGCTTCGTCGAGCGTGCTGAACGGCCGGATCAGCGCCACCACCGGCCCAAAAATTTCTTCCTGGCAAATCCGCATCGCCGGATCGCAGTCGACAAACACCGTCGGCTCGTGAAACCATCCGTTCGCGTACGGGCCCTTGTCGAGGCGGTGGCCGCCCGTAGCCAGCTTCGCTCCCTCATTCGTACCGATCTGCACATACTTCGACACCGTGTTGAGCTGCAGCTCGTTGATGCAGGGGCCCATATCGGTGGACGTTTCCAGCCCATCGCCGACTTTCAGGTTCTTCGCGCGAGCCACGAACTTCTCGGCGAACTCCCGGTAGACGTTCTTGTGCACCGCGAGCCGGCTCGCCGCGGTGCATCGCTGCCCGGTGGTGCCGAACCCTCCCCAGATCGCGCCATCCACGGCAAGATCGAGGTTCGCATCGTCCATCACGATGATAATGTTCTTCCCGCCCATTTCGAGATGACACTTTTTAAAGGTCGGCGCGCAAGCCTTGCTGACGATGCGCCCCACCTCGGTCGACCCGGTAAAGCTCACGAGGTTCACATCGGGATTATCGAGAATCGGCGCGCCCGCCGCGGGCCCTTCGCCGAACACGACGTTCAGCACCCCGGGAGGCAGCCCGGCCTCCTCCAGCACGTGGACGAGATTGTAGGTCGAAAGCGGCGTATCCTCGGCCGGCTTGAGCACCACGGTATTGCCACAAATCAGCGCGGGCATCGCCTTCCACGAAGGAATCGCCATCGGAAAATTCCACGGCGTGATCAGCCCAGCCACGCCCACCGGTGCGCGCACGGACATGGCAAACTTGTTGGGAAGCTCCGAAGGAGTGGTTTCTCCGAACATCCGCCGCCCTTCGCCCGCCATCAGGTATGTCATGTCGATGGCTTCCTGCACGTCGCCGCGCGTTTCCGCAAGCACCTTGCCCATCTCGCGGGTCATCTGAATGGCGTATTCTTCCTTGCGCTCGATCAGAATTTCCGCCGCGTGGAAAAGAATCTCGGCGCGCTTCGGCGCCGGCATCAGCCGCCACTTGTCGTAGGCCGCCTTTGCCGCGTTCACCGCGTCCGCGACATCCTTCTCCGAGGAAGCCGGAAACAGCCCCACCAACTCGCTCGTGTCCGCGGGATTGCGGTTCTCAATCACATTGCCGCTGCGGGACTCCACCCATTCGCCATTGATGTAATTCTTGAAAATCGCGGGAGCAATCGAGGTCGCCATGGGTCCTCCGTGGGGCTGGGTGCAAACGAGCGCCACTCCGGAAGTGTGGCCCTTGCGCGGCGCGCCGCCTTACCCCCACAGAATAACAAAGTTCGAGCCAGACGGGGCGCGAGGTCGCAATGGAGTTGTGGATATTCAGGAGTCTGTGCTGCAACAGAGTGGTTCGTTCTTTGCCTTTTGCGATTTGCCATTGGTTGTTATTCTGAGCGCAGCGAAGAACGGTTCTTGATCGCTCGCCGTTCGAGCGATGAATTCCTCTCGGCCTTTTGCTCCCGGCTTTTGTTCTTTGCCGTTGCTTTTTGTCTTTCGTAGTCATTCTGAGCGAAGCGAAGAATCCCTCTTCGTTCGAAGGGAACGCAAAAGAATCCCTACACGCAATTCACCCGTGGAATAACGGTCTTTAGTGGCTGGTGGCGTCGCTTTGTGAAACGGAGGGAACGCTCGACGGCGAAGAACTCGGCGCAGCTGAGGCGGCCTGCTTTGGAGCTTCGGCAGAGGCTATGGGCGGCCCGCTGGGTGCGGTGCTCGGACGCGGAGCCAGCGACGGCGAGGGCGACATCGAACAGCAGCTGTGCGGCGTAATTCCCTTGGGCGACGATACGCCCGCGATATCGGAGCCCAATCCAAGCTTCTGCAGGGTCAGCGCATCGAGCTTCCCAGTGGTGTCCAGTCCGTTCGACGACTGGAATCGCTGCACCGCATCGACGGTATCCGCGTCCATCTTGCCGTTAGGATCGCCCTTGTAATAGCCGCCTCGGGCCAGCGCCGACTGGATGTCGTTGATCCGGTCCGGAGTGGGCGCCATTTGGCTCGGCGTGCGATGATGCGCCGTGGTGTGCTTTTTCTTGCGCGATTTCTTCTTGCTGGACGCTGAGCCAGTGGAAGAAGCTGACTGCGGCGTGTCACCTTCCGCCCGGCTGAACTTCACTGCACGTAGGGATGCCTGCGGCTCTTTCGCCCGGGATGCAAACCTTGAATGCGTCGGGAGGCTTGTTTTCGACACCTGCGATGCTCTCTTTTGGTGACGAGAAGTCGCGCCCCCCGAAGGAACCGCTGCGAGCACGATCGACGCGGCGATAGGCAGCAATCTCATAGCAATCGGCGATTCTTCATTCCCTTGGACATTCGATTACGGACAGCCGGATGCAACCGAGTCAATCCCACTTGCGCATTATGTTCAATTCCAACGCTTCCGGGAAGCAGCTCGCTCCACGCGCGAGCGTATCAGGTACTCCACCAGCGCCGCCGGAGGGGACGACGCCGTCGCGGGACAACATCCACCTGTTATTTCGTCGAAGGAACCGACCCTGCCAGGAACAGCATCAGCACACGGTCGTTCTCCCCGTGGCGCGCCACCCGGAACAGCACATCGTCGCCCGGCTTCAGCTTCGCCACCTGGGCGCGATACTCGGCCATCGAGCTGATGAGCACGTGGTTCATTTCGGTGATCACGTCGCCGCGCGCGAAATCGATATCCTCGCCGAAGCTGGCAGGTTCCACCTGCGTCACCACCACGCCGGTCACTTTCGACATGCCCAGCTTGCGGGCGATGTCAGGAGTGAAATCCTCCACGTGCAGCCCGAAGGGCGAAGGCTCTTCGCTTTGCCCCGGCTGCTCGTCCGTGGCTGTTGCCGCGCCCGGGAACAGGGCGGAGCGGTCGGCAACCGTAAGGGTGATATCCTTCGTCTGCTTGTCGCGGACGTAGCGGACCTGCACGGACTGCCCAATGGCGGTCTGCGCGATCGGGTTCACCAGATCGGCGCCCGTGTGGACCGGCTGATTGTTCACGGTAGTGATCACGTCGCCCGCCTGCAGCCCCGCCTTCTGCGCGGGACTTCCCGGCTCAACCGCCTCGATCACGATGCCGTAGGGCGCTCCCAATTCCTTCATCAGCACAGCATTGTTGCTGCGATCTTCCTGGAACGTGATGCCGATCGAACCGCGCGTCACTTTGCCGGCGGTCACAAGCTGGTTGTAGACGTTGATCGCGGTATTCGAAGGCAGCGCGAACCCGACGCCTTCAAACCCCCGGCTGCCTGTATAGATCGCGGTGTTGATGCCGATCACGTCGCCGGCCATACTCACGAGCGGTCCGCCGGAATTGCCGGGGTTGATGGCCGCATCGGTCTGGACGAAGCGCTGGAATTGATGGCCAACATTCGAGCGGTCCCGGGCGCTGACGATTCCCGCCGTCACCGTGGAATTCAATCCGAATGGGCTGCCGAACGCGAGAACCCAGTCGCCCACCTGCACGCCGTCGGAATTGCCGAGTCGCGCCGTGGGCAGAAGGTGATCGGCTTCGATCTTAATCACCGCGAGATCGGTGTCCTTATCCGTGCCTACCAGATGCGCCGTGTAGTGCTCGGAGTCGCCGTCAAGCGTCACCTGAATCTTCGACGCCTGGTCGATCACGTGATCGTTGGTGAGAATGAAGCCTTTGCCGTCAACAATCACGCCGGAACCCAGGCTGCGCTCGGCGTCCGGGGCATCATTCGGCGAATCGAAGAAGCGGTCGAAGAAATCGTGAAAGGGATCGTCCAGGCTGCCGTGCGGAGTCTTGCCCTTGGGCTTCTCGACCAGTTGCGTGGTGGAGATATTCACCACGGCAGGTTCGACCTTCTTGGAAATTCCCGCGAAGGCGCTCGAAAGCGCCACCGGATCAGGGATGGCCAGCAAGGAAGCGCCGCTCGACGATTGATCGCGCGTCGCCAGCGCTCGCCCCGATATCAGCGTACCGATGATGATTCCGATGGCCAGGGTGAACGCAACGAGGAGGAACGCGGAAATCTTGCGATGCCTGATGAAAGCGGCTAACTCCCGGAACTCGATCCCCATCCTCGTGGCTCCTTACAGGAACGAAAGGCGATTGGTAATTATAGCATTCATTTCCACGGCGGAACCCGGCTCGGATCTTCCCCTTGTCTTCGATGCCACCGTCCGCAGAAGGATGCCACACGCAGTCTATTCCCGCACCCGGCGAGACAAGTTCCCGAAATGCGGTTGTCGGTAAGGAAAGGAGCGGAGATGGACGACGCAGGATCGAATTAAATCCGGTAGCCGCGCACCTTCAAAAGCGGAAGCCCCGACAAATCGAGCGGTTCTTAACTTAAGGCTTCCTTATAGTGACCGCAGGAAATTCAGGAGGTCCTGCTTTCGCTGGTCCGGCAGCGAATCAAACAGGGAGATCACGCCATTCGCCTCCGAACCTTGCCCGGAGTGGGACTGGATCGCCCGAAGCAGCCCTCCGTTCGCGGGCATGGCACGTCCGTCGTGCAGGAAGAATATGCGCTGTCCGACTCCCCAGAGAGGAGCGGTGCGAAATTCGTCCGGACCGGCCGCTCCCTGGGAGACATTGTCTGCAAGGCCGGAGCCCATGTTGTGTACCAACAGGTCTGAGAAGAGATTGGCGCTCTGATGGCTGAGTGCTGGCGTGTAGTAAGACAGGCCGGTCTCAAGCGACGGCGTGTGGCAAAGGTCGCAGTGCACCTGCATGAAGACGCTCTGCCCGCTTTGAATCGATTGCACAGAGGGATTTCCCGGTATTCCTTCGGCGGAAGGCGCGGGCGGGGCTAGAAAGCGCATGAAATCAGCGAACGCAACTACGTCGCTGGGAATCGCGGCGCCGAACGCATTGAAATTCGTGGAGTCCTCGGGCAGCGTATTGTAAAGGCATCCAGAGGGTGGATTGCCGCGCTCATTGGGGAACCCCTCGTTGGTAACACCGATTTCCACGTTGTACGCTTCTCCCGCAAAGATGGTGAGCGACTTGTTCTGTGCCTTCCAGCCGAACCGGGTGATCGTTCCGTCATTGCCGCTCGTATTGGGATGGCCAGAAATGCCCAGCCGCTGTTTGAGCCCGGCATTGGCGTTCATGTTCGCAAGAATTGTGGCATCCGGAATATTCTCGATCAGCCCGGCGCCGAACACCGGCGTCGGAATCCGGAATATCAGGTTGTGGAGCTGCTCCATCTGCTCGAAATTCGGCTGCGGCATCGTGCACCCGGCGGCGTCGGTGCGGCCTGCGATGGTGAAGAGATCATGCACTCCGCCGTCCGAAACTTGGGTCACCGAACCGCTGGAAGTCATCATGAACGGAAATCGCGCCTCCCGCACGGGCCCGTCTGGAGTGATGAAGAAGGGGATGCGATTCGCTCCGCCCGCGTCGCTCGCGGCGGAGATCTGCGGATTCGGCCCAATATTGGGAAATTCGCTGGCGGTCGGGCTGCTGCCGCCCTGCGCAGGCTGGGAGTGGCAACTCCCGCAGCTATTGGAGTTGAAGGAAGGTCCGAGCCCTGAGCCTGGCTCGCCCGAAACCATCCCCGAGACCGAGTCCACCTGCGTAAACCGTGCGAGGCCGTCCTGGAAATATTGGAGCTGCACTGCATTCAGCGTGGCGAGCGGACTTCCCGCGCTCACGCTGCCAGACCGCACGCCCGGATCCTGCACCCCTGTTCGCGCAAAGTTCTGCGTCTGCGCGAACACCGCCATGGCGAGCGAGCCGCCCGCGGCGACCAACGAAATTGCCATAAGTTTCGTACGCTTCATGGTGATTTCTCTCCCCCCGGGTTCGTCGGACCGTGTTCCGCCGGCGCCAGGCGGACTCGCCCGTACCCTGGATACACGAATAGAGCGCGTAGGTTCGCCGCGCTTCCTCAGATTCGGCTGGTGCTCTCGAAAGTGGCAATCGCGCGAAAGTTCGCAACTCAAATCGGTGCTGACGTTATGCCCACGCAGCCGACGGGTCAATCATTCGCAAGTACAGTTTTGGTACAGCGAAAAGAAAGCGCTGGTGGTTCGAAGCACTTAGGCGGTATTCGCGAAGAGAGGCGTCAGAGCAGGCGGGAATACTGCTGGCTGGCAGCTTGCTCCGGGAATAGCTCGGGATGCAGGATGTTCGCGAGAATCGCGATTCCGTCCGCGAGTCGCGGGCCAGGGCGGGAAAAATAGCTGTTGGCATCGACTGCGAAAATGGCGCCGTTGCGTACGGCGGGTAAATCCTTCCAGGCTTCTGGGATTTGCATCTGCCGGAATTCCGCGGCCGTGCGCGCGACATCATAGCCGCACGGCATCACGACGATCACCTCAGGCCTTGCAGCCACGATTTCCTCTGTAGTCACGCGGTAAGAGGGCTCGCGCTCGCGTCCCAACACATCCTGTCCCCCGGCCTTCGCAACCATTTCGGGGACCCAGTGGCCGCCCACATAATACGGATCGAGCCATTCCAGGCACAGGACCCGCGGGCGTGACGGAGCGCGTCGCGCGGTTGCTTCGATCGCCGCGACTCTTTGGTCGAGCGAATCCGCCAGCGCGTCGGCCTCCCTCTGCCGGCCCGTTGCTTCGCCCACGCTTCGAACATTGGCCCATACCTCCGCGAGAGTGCGCGGCGTAAGCGAAAGCACCCGAGGCCGCTTCTCGAATCGTGTGAGGGCGGTCGCCAGATCGTCCGGCGAGGCCGCGCAGACGTGGCAGAGGTCCTGCGTAACGATAAGGTCCGGCGAAAGCGACGCCAGCAGCTCTGCGTCGACCGAGTAAATGCTTTCGCCGCGGGCGATTATCTCCGCCACGAGGCGGTCAGTCTCCGCGGGCGACGCTTTCGGATCGACGCGCGGGCGGATCAGAAAAGGTTTGCGCGCGGCCTCCGGCGGGAAATCGCATTCGTGCGTCACGCCCACGACGCAGTCGCCCAGGCCCAGCGCGTACAGAATTTCCGTCGCCGAAGGCAGCAGCGAACAAATCCGCATCGGCTTAACAGCAGCGGCGGTACTCATGCGGATTCCCGCACGCTTGCGGCGGCCAACGAAGCCGCCGGCAGAAGATCGGCGAAGATGAATGAATCCCGTTCGACAATCTCGCCCACCTCGACTGGAATCGTCTCCCTAAACATCGGCCCCGCATTCGCAAACGTATGGAACTCGCCGTTTTCCCCGCACGGATCGACGCCGCGCGGAAGATCAGCCACCAGACTGGCGTCAAAGCGCCGCCCCGCGAAACTGCGGTCGAGCTTTCGCGGGTCCACACAAGTGAGATACGCCGAGAGCCCTCCAGCAAGCATGTCCTCCGCCAGCCGTCCCGTTTCAATTCCCCACACCGGAAACACGGGAGTCATGCCGCAGTCCGCAAGCTGCTTCTCCCGGTAGGCGCGAATGTCTTCCAGAAAGAGGTCGCCAAAAACCACGTGCCAAACGCCCTCCGCCCGCGCCTGTGCCATCGCCTCGCTCATCGCCTGCTCGTACACGGCGTTCGGGCATGGCGATGGAATGCCTACCTTCACCAGCGGCAATCCCGCAGCCGCGGCCTGCATTTCGAGCAGGCTTTCGCGCACAGCATGCATCGCCACCCGCTCGTAAGTGCGATTCACGGTAGTAAGCAGCGCTACAATCTCAAAGTCGCCGCTCTGCCGAACCAAGTGCAACGCCCAAGCGCTATCCTTCCCGCTGCTCCAGGCGAGCCACGCCTTCGGCCTGGCCTCGCTGCGTGAACTCGTTCTGCCCCTCATCCGCCACCTCATCGATCCAACAATGGAAGCTTATCTACGTTTACCCGTGTACGTTTGCTTTCGCTTTTATCCGTTCGCAGTCATTCTGAGCGGAGCGAAGAATCTCTCTTTGTCTCGCGCCAACACTCGCCTAGTACAAAAGATACTTCTCGCGCATTCGGCGGAAGCGGTCCAGTTCGCTCGACCACCCCGCCTCAATGTTCGCGGGATCGTCCCCGCGGGAGAGCCGCTCGATCGTCGCCTGCGAGCCCAGCAGCGCGATCATTTTCTCCATCTGGAACTGCTGCGGATACATCCGGCGCAGTGTATCCGCAATCTCCAACCCCATCCACATCGAACGCAACAACCCTGCATCTCCCAGATGAATCGTGACGCCCTCGCACTCCTGGTCCTTATAAGGCGCATCGTGCGGCGTAAACCGCACCGGAGCAAAACTCACGCCCGCGATCTTGCGAGCGTTCAGAGCATCGGCGAGTTCCCCCGCATGAATCCACGGCGCTCCCAACATTTCAAACGGCCTCTCGGTACCCCGCCCCACCGAGACGCCCGCCGCCTGCAGAATCTCAATCCCGGGATACAAAAACGCGGCCTCGGGCGTACGCAGGTTCGGCGACGGCGCGATCCAGGCGATGCTCGTTTCGCCAAACCTCTCGCCACGCCGCCAGCCCTTCATCGACACCACGCGCAAGTCCGCGCCAATTTTATTTTCCGCGTTGAACATCCGCGCCAGCTCTCCCAGCGTCATCGCGTAGCGCACCGGCATCGGAAAGTAGCCGACAAAAGAAGTGCGCTCCGGATCGAGCACCGGCCCCTCGATCGCTTCCCCGCCGAGCGGATCGGGCCGGTCCAGCACGACAAACAAAATGTGATCCTTCGCCGCCGCCTCCATGCAATACGCCATCGTGGTGACGTATGTATAAAAGCGCACGCCCGCATCCTGCATGTCGAACACCAGCACATCAATGTCCTTCAGCATCTCCGGCGTAGGCCGCCGTGTCTCACCGAACAGGCTATAGACGGGAAGCCTTGTCGCCGAGTCGGTCGAATTCGCCACGGGCGCGTCAACAACGCCCGCAATCCCATGCTCGGGGCTAAACAGCGCCACAAGCTTCAGGCCCGGAGCATGCGCCAGAACATCGACGGTGCGCCGCCCCGCCGAATCAATGCCCGTCTGATTGGTAATCAATCCGACGCGTTTGCCCCGCAGCGGCGCGAAGTTTTCTGCTTCGAGCACATCGATACCCGTCTGCACCCGCGCGCCCGCAGTGTAAGATAAACGCTCCTGCTCGCCTGATCGCGCGGCGCCCGACAGCCGGCTCGCGCTATGCGAAACGCCCGGAACCGCCAGAATCGCGGCCAGCAGCAAAATGGAATGAGAACGGTAACGAAACATGTCTAACGGCGCTCGATTGTGCCGCATGAGACCCCGTGCTATATACAAATCAGGAATGCACGCCTCTCGATGGAAAGCCCGGCGCGATGCGTAGCGCGGCTCTCTCGTCGCTCGCGTTGCTCCTGGCCACAACGCTCCTTCTCATGACACCTTCGTCTCGCGCACAAAAAAAACTAAGCCCCAAGATCGCGCCACGCGTCGCACAGCAGACCTGGGTCGACCAAACGCTCAAGAAAATGACCTTGCGCGAAAAACTCGGCCAGATGCTGATGATCTACTACCTCGGCGTCTTCACATCCACCGAGAGCGCAGAATATAAGGAACTGCTCCACCAAGTCGATGAAAACCATATCGGCGGCATGATCGTCGGCACCTCCCGCGGCCCGCTCGGCATCGAGCGCAGCCAGGTGTACGCTACCGCCGTCACCACCAACGAACTTCAGCGCCGGTCGAAAGTTCCGCTTCTCATCGGCGCCGACTTTGAGTCCGGCACCGGCATGCGCCTCGACGAGGGCACCTCATTCCCTTCCGCAATGGCCATCGCCGCTACCGGAGACCCAAAGCTTGCCTACACCGTCGGCAGGACCATCGCCCTCGAAGCCCGCGCCTCCGGAGTGCACTGGATCTTCGCGCCCGACGCGGACCTGAACAACAATCCCGATAATCCCATCATCAACGTCCGTTCGTTCGGCGAAGAACCCCAAAACGTGTCCGCGTACGTCACGCAATTTATTCGCGGAGTGCAGGAAAACGGCGCGATCGCCACCGCCAAGCACTTTCCCGGCCATGGCAATGTAAGCGTCGATTCGCATCTCGCCCTGGCCTCGGTTCCCGGCAGCCGGGAGCAGCTCAATGGCGCCGAGCTCGTCCCCTTCCGCGCCGCGATCGCCGCAGGTGTGGACTCGATCATGCCGGGGCACCTCGCCGTTCCCGCTTTCGAGCCCGATAAGAATGTTCCGGCAACGCTCTCCCACAATATCCTCACTGGCCTGCTTCGAGGCGAAATGAAATTTCGCGGACTCATCGTCACCGATGCGATGGATATGGGCGGCGTCACGTCGCTCTACGCGCCCGGCGAAGCCGCCGTAAGGTCTGTAGAAGCAGGTGCCGACGTACTGCTGATGCCTCCGCTTCCGGACGCGGCCATGGCCGGCCTGGAAAGCGCCGTTTCCTCCGGCCGCCTCCCCGTCTCGCGCATCGACGAATCCGTTCGCCGCATCCTCGCCGCCAAGGCGCGCATCGGTCTCGACAAGCAGCGCCTTGTCGACATTCCGCACTTGAACGAAAAATTCGGCCTGCCCGCCTTCGATCAGGACGCGCAGCGCATCGCCGACCGCGGCGTCACGCTTCTGCGCGACACCCCGAAGCTGCTGCCTCTCGATTCCACGCGCCCGCTGCGCGTCCTGCTCGTAGCGCTCTCGGCCGATCCCGACCCATTCCCCGCCGAAACGCTCGAGCCTGAGATTCGCCCGCGCGTCGATTCACTCACCGTGCTTCGTGCAGACACTCAATTCACCAGCGTCACAACGCTGAAGCTCCCGAATCCCGATACCTACGACGTCGCCATCGCCGCCCTTTTCGTGCGCGTGGCCGACCGCAAGGGCAACGTCGGGTTCCCCGACGATCAGCGCGCCTTCATCGATCAGCTTCTAGCCGCGGGAAAACCTACGGTGGTGGCGGGTTTCGGCAGCCCGTATCTCATCGAGCGCTTTCCGAACGCGCCCACGTGGCTCGCCGAATTCTCAACCAACGATGTCTCCCAGCGAGCGGCCGGCCGCGCGCTTTTTGGCCAGATCGCCATCGGAGGACAGATTCCAGTCACCGTTCCCGGCACCGTGAAGCTGGGAGATGGAATGCACCTAGCGGCGAAGCCCATGACGCTGCAACCTGCTTCCTCCGCAATGTCCGTCCAGCTCAAGCCCGCATACGACGTGCTTGACCGCGCCGTCGCCGGCGGCGCATTTCCCGGCGGAGTACTCGCCGTGGGTTGGAATAACGAACTCGCGGTGCATCCGTTTGGCAGGCTCTCCAGCGACCCGAAATCTCCCGCCGTTCGCGCCGACACAATTTACGATGTCGCTTCGCTGACCAAGCCCATCGTCACCACCACGGCCATCATGAGCCTCGTCCAGCGCGGCGATCTCGAGCTGGATGCTCCCGTGGTCCGCTTCCTGCCGGAGTGGGCCAAGGCTGCCAAATCCGATCCCAACCTGGCCTGGCGCGCGAAAGTAACCGTGCGTATGCTGCTCCTGCACGACTCGGGACTCCCCGCCCACCGGGACTTCTTCAAAGACGCCAAGGGACGCGAAGCCGTACTCGCGCAGGTGATGGCCGAGCCGCTCGTCCACGAGCCCGGCACGCAGGTCGATTACTCCGATATTGGTTTCATCCTCCTGGGCGAGATTGCAGAACGCCTCACCGGCGAACCCCTCGATGAAACCGCGCGCGATATTTTTGCCCCGCTGCGCATGACCGATTCGCTCTTCAATCCGCCGAAGAGTCTGCGCTCGCGGATCGCGCCCACTGAAAACGATACGGTTTACCGCAAGCGCCTCCTGCAAGGAGAAGTCGACGACGAGAATGCCTGGGCCATGGGAGGCGTGGCAGGCCACGCCGGGCTTTTCTCCACCGCTAGTGATATCGCAGGGTTCTCGCAGATGCTGCTCAACGGCGGCATTTATTCGCACGACCGCATGCTCCGCCGCTCCACCATCCAGCAATTTACCTTTCGCCACACGATTGGCGATTCCGCCCGCGCTCTCGGCTGGGACGTTCCCGTGCAGCCCTCCTCCTCGGGCGAATATTTCTCCGCAAAAAGCTTCGGCCACCTCGGCTTCACCGGCACATCGCTCTGGATCGACCCCGAGCGCAATCTGTTCGTGATTTTGCTCACCAACCGCGTGAACCCCACTCGCGCCAACGAGAAAATCCGCCAGGTGCGCCCAGCTCTCCACGACGCAGTGTTCCAGGCGCTGGGGATCGCGCGCGAGCCTGTCGCCGCCCGATAACTTCCGCAGCACACTTCAG
Organism: Candidatus Acidiferrales bacterium; assembly: GCA_049516275.1. Lineage (GTDB taxonomy): Bacteria > Acidobacteriota > Terriglobia > Acidiferrales > UBA7541 > Palsa-295. The sequence continues at coordinate 4,154 of JBEKTG010000004.1, read as the reverse complement.
GCAAGTATGCGTTTCGCCGCACAATCTCGCCGGACGCTCCCGTTATAATTAAATGAACCCGTGCCCTCTTTGAAACCACTTAAGACCGAGCAGCGAAACCCGCGTTCCCGCGGACTGGACAAGAAGTCCACGATAGAAGTTCTGCATCTGCTCAATGGCGAGGACGCCCGCGTCGCCACCGCAGTTCGCCGCGAACTTCCCAAAATCACCCAGGCAGTCGATGCCATCGTGAAGGCATTCGGGGCGGGCGGGAGGCTCTTCTACGTCGGCGCGGGAACCAGCGGCCGTCTAGCCGTGCTGGACGCCGCGGAGTGCCCACCCACGTTCGGCACCAAACCGCGCATGGTCCAGGCAATCATCGCAGGCGGAGGCAAAGCCCTTCGCCGCTCCGTGGAAGGCGCGGAAGATTCCACCGTGACAGGCGCACGCGATTTGTCACGCGCTGGATTTTCGAAGCGCGACGTCGTCGTAGGGATTGCAGCCAGTGGCACAACCCCCTACGTGCTAGGCGCGCTGAAGTTTGCACGGCAGCGCGGCGCGATAACGGTAGGCGTCACGTCGAATTCCGATTCGCCTCTCGCGCGTCATGCCCAAATCGCCATCGTGCCGGATACCGGCGCCGAAATTGTCGCCGGCTCGACCCGCCTCAAGGCCGGAACCGCGCAAAAAATGGTACTGAATTTGCTCTCCACCGCGGCAATGGTCCAGATGGGCAGAGTTTACAAAGGCTGGATGGTCCACGTGGCGTTGGCCAACAGCAAGCTCCGCAGCCGCGGCGTACAAATCCTGGAGCAAGCAACCGGCGTAAGCGCGAGGATCGCGAAGCGCGCGTTGAAGGAAGCAGATTACGATTTGGCGGTCGCGCTGGTCGCACTCAAATCGGGCGCCACGCCCCGCGCGGCGCGCCGCGCGCTCGCATCCGCCGATGGCAACGTGCGCAAAGCGTTCGAATCACTGAGCAATCCGCGCCCAAATCGTTAGACCACCGGCTTCCGGGCCTCTGAGCGAGACTCCTGGCCTGATTCCGCCGGTATGGATCGCAGCGCCTCAAGCGGGCGGCACGCCTGGCCCTGGCTCCAATCCTCTCTGATACGCTCCCGCTCCTCTTCGGTCAAATCGAACCACGCCTCGGCAATATCGCGCACGCGTTCGAGCGCCGTCTGCATCTCCGCCTGCTTCGCCTTCAACAACTCGCTGTCCGCATCCTTGGGCACGCGAATAGGCGGCGCCACAATCGTGACGGCCCGCGAAAACGGGTAGGGCAGCTGAAACAAATCCCACGCCTTTTTGAAGACGTGCTTCCGTTCGAGCCCAATGTGAAAAACCGAAATGGGTTTCCCCGTCCGGCGCGCGAGAATCACCGGACCCGGTTTCGCCACGTAGCGCGGGCCGCGCGGGCCGTCGATCGTAAACGCCACGTGGCGCCCTTCCTCGAGGCGCTGCGCCATCGCGGTAAGTCCCTCGATGCCGCCGCGCGTCGAACTTCCCTGCGCGGTACCGAAGCCCAGCCGCTCGATCACGCGGCGCGTCCACTGCCCGTCAAAATTCACCGTGTTCAGCACCACGATCCCGCGGTTGCGCCACATCCACACCGCCGGAAAAATGCAGCGGTGCCAGAACGCGCCGATGCCCGGCTCGCCCTTGTCGCGGATTTGCACTGCGTTGTGCACCCCGACGATTTCAAACCGCAGCGTGGGGCCGATCAGCCGCACGAACCGGTAAACCACCCACGCGATAATAGGTATCTGCATGCGCCGCCAGCGGGAAAGCTGGGGAGCGCTCAATTGAGCGAGCGTGGCTGGTTGTGGAGCCCCGGGCGGGCTGGCTGTGCTGTTGTCCACTGCCGTATAGTATAGGCGACCCCATGAATTCGCCGATTCAATTCGCGCTTCCGTCTCGGCATCGGAGCGCGAAGACGGCCCCTTCCGATTGGCGGCGCGGGTGGCCGTGCCTTCTTCTGCGCGCGGCGGTGCTTCTGCTTTCCGGGGCATCGGTTCGCGCGCAAGACACTCCGCTCAGCGTCGTGGGCCGCATCGAAGGCAACGACATTTCCGTGCAGGGCCCATCCACTCCCGGAAACGACAACGAGACGAAGACGCCAAGCATAATGGTAGGCAACGGAAGCGTAGTGACCGTCCACGCCGGCGACGCGCGGCTGACGCTCGTGAGCGGCGGCGAAGTAGACATCTGCGGACCCGCGAAATTCACGCTTCTGCAGTCCGGCGCTGCAATCACGCTCGCGCTCGATTTCGGCCGCGTGCGCGTGCAACTGCCGGCCAGTGTCTCGCTGAGGTTGTTTACTCCCACCATCGTCGCCACGCCCATCGACATCAGCGGCGGCACGCGCGATATCACCGTTGGGCTCGATCTCGACGACTCGCTCTGCGTGCTAGCGGCCAGCGGCGCGCTCGAGCTCGAACATCAATTTTCCGGCGAGAAACTGATCGTCCCCGAGGCGGGCGAATTCTTCTTGAACGCGGGCAAGCTGCTCCCCGTAGCCGGGAAGCCCGGAAGCTGCCAGTGCGCCGCCATGCAAACTCGCCCGCGCCCATCGTTCTCCGAACCGCAGGAGTACGCGAACATGGTGCAGCCCCTAACGGCGCCGGCGCTGACGCCAAGCGAGCCCGCCGCACCGTCCATCGCCCCGACGAACGCACCCCCTCCTGCCCCGGAAACGCCCCCGAATGTCGAGTTCAGCATCCCCGCGCACGCGAACGAAGAGCATCCCCTAGCGCCTCCGCAGCGAGCGCCCGCTCCCGCTGCCCCCGCCGCGACAATGCCCGTCTACACGGTAGTCGCGCCGCTCTCTTTCACCGCCGGCACTCCCCTTCCTCCGCTCGACGACCCGCCCATCGACACGGTGCTGCTCGTGCGCGAAACACAAGTCCAGCCAACGTGGGAATTCCAGGGCCACGTGGACGCCCCCAATTTCGCCGCAGCCATGCAACACGCCCTCGGCGAAAGCGGCAACCCAGACAAACCACCCGCCGAGCCGCAAAAAAAGCACCACGGCTTCTGGGGTACTCTGCGCAGAATCTTCGAAGGCAACGGCGCGCAAGACTAAAGCGTGCCGGTGAAGCCAGCCGTTGCCTTTGCGGGGTGCCCCACCCTTTGTCTTGTAAGGGTGGGTCTTCGCCTTGTCTCATTCACCCGTTTCGCACCATCCGCGGCCATTGAGTACGATGGTTGTGCTCTTCGCTGTTGCTCTACCAACCGCCAATAAGATAGCTTCTTAGCCTATGTTTTCTCTCAAAGACAAAATCGCTCTCGTTACAGGTGCGTCGCAAGGAATCGGGCGCGCCACTTCCCTGCTCTTAGCCGAAGCCGGCGCAAAAATCGCCGTAGCCGCCCGCACCGCCGAAAAACTCTCGTCGCTCGTAGCCGAAATCGAAGCCGCAGGCGGTGCGGCGCTCGCCGTGCCAATGGATGTCGCCGACGCCGCCCAGGTAAAAGCCGGCTTCCACCAATTGCTAGCCAAATTCGGCCGCCTCGACATTCTTGTCAACAACGCCGCCATCACCCGTGACACCCTCGCCCTCCGAATGAAGCTCGAAGACTGGGACGCAGTTCTCCGCACCAACCTCACCGGCGCGCACCTCTGCATCCAGCAAGCCCTGGGCGCGATGCTCAAGCAGCGCTCAGGCCGCATCATCAACATCACCTCGGTGGTAGCTGAGACGGGCAACGCCGGCCAATCGAATTACGTCGCCTCTAAGGCGGGACTCATCGGCCTCACCCGCGCCATCGCCGTCGAAGTCGCCTCGCGCAGCATCACCGTCAACGCCATCGCGCCCGGCTTCATCGAGACGCCCATGACCGACGTGCTCTCGCAAGAGTTGAAGGACAAGATGAAGTCGCTCATCCCGCTCGGCCGCTTTGGCACCGACCGCGAAATTGCCGCCGCCATCGCCTTCCTCGCCAGCGACGAGGCCGCCTACATCACCGGCCAAGTCCTCGACGTGAATGGCGGCATGCACATGGGCTAGCGCCTTTTCGGAACGACACGCGGCGAAGCCGTCCAGCGCTCTGCGTGCGCGCAAGATGCGCGTAAAGGTTGACCCAGCCTTGCCTCCCGCATAGAATGGGCAGGTTAATTTCACAGTGCCACCCCCGCCTCTTACTGCCAGGGGGTCCAGACAGCCGATACCGGAGGA
>JBEKTG010000003.1:0-27049 GCA_049516275.1 Candidatus Acidiferrales bacterium | reverse complement strand
GCAGGATGAACCGTCGGCATACCGACGATGCCCTTTTGCAGATCGATCACGACGAGAGCGCTGCTGCTATCGAGTTTTGTCAGCGACATTTGTTACCCTCTCCTTTAAATCCGGTTTAGTTGCATCTTCGATTTTCCGTCAGGGCACGGATTCATCCGTGCCGCAAATGCCTCGAAAATCGACGCGGCTTCAGCCGCTGAGAGACGATTTGGCTAGTTGCGACTCAGCTTTCAGTCTGGTTTAGTGGCATCCTCTTGATCCTGCTGACCGCCCGTCACTTCTCCACCAGTCGCGTCTCCGCCACACGCCCGTTCGCAATGCGCCTCTCCGCAATGTGCCCTTCCGCTATTCGACCCTCAGCTATTCGTTGGATGATCTCGCCCGCCTTGAACAGCGTCTCGCGCTCCCGTTCATCCAGTTGGAGCACGGCCTGCATCAGCCATGCGCGCCTTGCATCCTTGCCGCTCTTCCGTACAGCAGCGCCCTTGGTGGTCAGTGCGATATATACCTGGCGCCCATCGGTCGGATGCGGCTTGCGCTCCACGATGCCCATTTCCTCGAGCGCCGCGATGGTCGTTCCCATCGACTGCGGCTTGATCCCTTCCGCGCGCGCCAAATCGGCGGTCGTAGCCGGCCCGTCGTTAGCCAGTCGCGCGATCACGGCGGATTCCGTCCACGAAAGTTCCTGCGAAGCGCTCGCGGCACGCAAGCGCCGCAACAGCAACCCAACAGAATCGCTAAAGTCGGTGAGGGAGGCGTCGAGGCTCTTTCGCGGCACGGGAGTTACAGCATACAGGAGGACAGTTGATCTTGCAAGTTTACCTTCCATTTAAAGCTTGTAAACTCTCCCCAGTTCGCCCATCCATTTCGAGATCCCGCCAAGCAAACACGGCTGGAGATTCTCGAACTCCCGCGTTGCGATGACGCGCCTCCTGATCTCAGTCCCGCCAGGGACGGAACAACGTAGCCCACCGCGTAAGCGGTGGGAACCCGAAAATGAGACGGCATCGAGCCCCGGAGGGGGCGACACAACCTCAACCGAACACGTACTTCGGCTCGTATTCGACGCCGGAACCCGGTATTTACTGAAGGAAGCTGAGGATATTGGGCAGGTTCAGGATTTTGGCTTCGCCTTCGAGCAGCGACGTGTAGGCGATCTGCGCCTGGCTGAACTGCGTGGCCACTTTGGCGATGTCGGCGCCGTCGATATTGGTTTCCTGCGTGGAAAGCTGTAGCTGTTCGTTGGTGAGGAAGGTGCCGGTGGTCTGCAGTTCGTTGAGCGCGGTGCCGTAGGAAAGCCGCTGCGTGTCGAACTCGTTGGACGCCGTGCCGAGCGCCGTCACGGCGGCGCTGATTCCGGAATTGCTCTGCACCGCGGTGATCAGCTGGTTGATCGAGCCCAGCACGCTTCCCGAGGGATTCAAAAACAACTGGTCGCCGGGCACATTGACGTTCACGCTCTGCCCGTTGGCGATCTGCACCGACGTCACCGAACTGTTTCCGTTGTACGTGACCCCGGCCGCGGCGGTGGGATCCACGGTGAACGGGACCGTTTCCACCTGCGTGCCGCCGAAGAGGTACGTGCCGCCCGCCGTCGTATTGCCGATCCCCACCAGCTGCTGCTGGATTCCCGAAAGCTCCTGCGCGATGGCCTGCCGGTCGCCGCTCGAGAGCGTGCCGTTGCCTGCTTCCACTCCCAGCGAGATGGCTTGGTCGATCACGGTCACGCCGGAGTTCAACGAGGAATCCGCGATCTGCAGCTTCGACTGCAAATCGCTTACGTTCTGCTGGTAGCTGTCGGTCTGGCTCTGCGCCGCGTGGTTGAGGATCAGGGCGCTCGTGCCGGCCGCGTTGTCGGACGGCTGGTTGATGGAACGGCCCGAGGCAAGTTCCAGGACCGCCTGGTTGAGCTGCTGGCGGGCCTGGTCCAAGCCGGACTGGAGATCGGGAAGAATATTCGGATTGACGCGGATCGACATGGATAGTCTATGGGCTAGGCTGTTGTCGGCACCATATTGATGGCTGTCTGAAACAGATTGGCCACCACACCGGCCACGCGGGCCGCCGCATTATAGGCGTTCTGGTAAAGAATCAGGTTGGCACCCTCTTCGTCGAGTGAGACTCCGGAAACCGAGCCGACCTGGTCCTGCAACTGCTGCACGAGCGAATTTTCGCCGGAAAGCTGGCTCGAGGCGGTGGCGGCGGAATTGGCAATCTGGAATACCAGTCCGGAGTAAGCTGCGATGGGATTCTGCCCGCCCACAATCGGGGCGTTTTGCAGGTTGGCAAGCGCGGTCGCATTGGCGTTGTTGCCCGGGGTGCCGTCGCCGCTCGCCGCCACCTTGTTCGGATCGGTGATCGCCACGGAGAGATTGAGCGCCGACCCCGCCACCGCCGCATGTGGAGTAAAAATGTTGCCTCCGGCGTTCCCGTTCAAGTCGAATCCCGCGGCACTTTGGGTGTTCACGGAAGTGGCGATGCCGTTCGCCAGCGTATCGAGATTGGAAAGAATCGAGGGAATCTGCTGGTCGCGAAGCTGCAGGTCCCCCGCGAGGTTTCCCGATTGAATCGTGGAGGTGATGTCGGCGCCCTGTGAGTAAACGTCCTGCAGGCCGGTTGTGGCGTTGGTCTGGGTCGTGAGATCGAAGCTCTGGTTGCCCACCACGAGTTCGGCGCCACCGCCGGTGGTGAGCGTGAGGCTGCTGCCGTCGGCGGTGATCGACTGTACGTCCACTAGCTGCGAAAGCTGGTTGATCAACTGTCCGCGCTGGTCCTGGAACGAATTGGTGTTCTGGCCCGCGCCCGAAGTGCTCGAGATCTGGCCGTTCAACTGCGCGATTTGCGCGGTGATCTGGTTGATCTGCTGCACCGTCTGCACCACGCCCTGGTCGGCGTCCTGCTGCTGCGTCACCAGCGCCGAGGCGGACTGGTTGAAACCGGCGGCGAGGCTCTGCGCGGAGCTGATCACGGACTGGCGCAGACCCAGGTTCGTGGGATCGGCGGAAAGCTGCTGGAAACTGCCGAAAAACTGGCTGAGCAGGCTTTGCAGCCCGGAGCCCGCGGGCTCGTTGAAAAGCGTCTGGATCTGATTCAAGCCGTCCGACAACGTGTTGAGCTTCCCCTGGTTCTGCGTTTCCTGGTTGAGGCGCAACTGCAGCACATTGTCGCGAACGCTTTGAATGTTCGCGATCGTCACGCCCGTGCCATATTGCTGGTTCCCGTAATCGACCGGCGGCGTTTCCACTAGGTTCGCAACCTCGCGCGTGTAGCCCGGCGTGTTCACATTCGCGATGTTGTTGCTGACGACGGCCATCGCGCCCTGCTCGGAGAGCATCGCCTGCACCGCGATCGAGAGGCTGGATGAGAGGCTCACAGCGATGGCCTTGCCGGTGCGGGAAACGGCCGGGCGGACGGGCGGTCATACGTGGGTGAAAATGTCGCGAGCGCGTTCGCCATCATGTGCAGGGTTCTTCGCGAGCCGTCGACGATGATTGTCTGCTCGCAGTTCAGCTCGCGGATTTGGCGTTGAACCGCCGCCAGCTCCGCAAGAAGTTCGCGCGCCCGCGCGTCGTTCCGTGCGTCGGGCTTCGTGGGGCCTTGCGCCACATCTCCGCCGCCCAGCGCTGCCGGAGGCTCATCGCCCGGGCGCATGGCCTCGGAGTTATTCTGCAGCTGGCGGCACAGAACGGCCTGTGCGCCAATGTGCCGGTAGATCGCGTCGAGGTCCCACGCCGCATAGGCGGCGCGGCTTTCCGCGATTTCCAACTTCAGTTTTCGGGAAAGATCGAGCTGCGTTTCGAGTGCGGAGAGCGAATTGTGCTTTTCCTGGGCCATATTGAGCCAATATCACGTGAATTTCCACTTCAATGCCACTTTAGAATGTCGCGCCGGTTTTTCACGCCAGCGTATCGAGCTGATGCTTCTCTGAATCGTCGAGCTCGTCCGGCGCGGATTGTTCGCTCGAAGCTCCCACGGCTTTCGCCTTGAGCCGCCGCTTTCCCTTGCGCGCAAGTGGAGGCGCGTCGCCCTGCGGCTCGCGATCCGCGGAGGCCGCCCCGACGCCCGATTCGATGCGCGGCTCCGTGGTAGGTTCGATGCGCGCCACGATGATCGAGGACGTTTCCACCATTTCCGCTTCTTCTCCCTTGTTTACCCGCTACCCACTCGACGCGATCACGCTTGCGCCGCCACATTCGTTGACCGGAAGTCGCGCACCAACGCCTGTGCGATCTGCTGATTGCTGGGCGCATAGGCCCCGCTTTGCACCGACTGCGCGAGCGGCGCCACGCGATCCTGCCGGACTGTTGGCACGTTCGCCAGCGCCCCGCTCAAATTCGAAAGCTGCAATGCATCGGGTGACAAGTTCGCCTGGTCGCTTGAATTTTGAACCGAGGATTGCAGCGGCCGCGCCGCCTGCGAAGAATTCGCATTCGTAACATTACTGACCGACTCGGTAGACTGCCCCGGGGTCACTCCCGAATTTGGCTCGATTCTCATGAGAAATCTCCCACTCTATGAATCACTTACAGCGCCCACAATGAACAAATCGGTCGACGATGAGAAAACATTAATTGTGCGCTCCGTTTCACTGCTCAGTTTCAGCACTCATAAAGGCAATCGGCGATCCCAGCGCAAACTTGATGAGTTTTTTCACAGCTGCACCTCCCGCGGCGGCTCCAGCTAAATAGCTTAGATCCCGCTACTTGCCATTTCACTGCGACGTCGTTTTCACTTGCGGATGAGAGAGCAAATCACGAACCAACATCGCCCCGATGCCGATCCCCCCTGCGCCGGCCACCGCCGTGGAAAGCGCCTGCATCCCCAACTGATCGAGCGTGTCGTGCCCGGGGTCTGTTTCGTCCAGGCCGCCGAGGCCGCTTTCGCGCATCGAAGACCACCACTTAGAGAGCAGCATGGACTCGAATTCGCCCGCCGCTTTCCGTAATTTCGCCTCGGCGCTGGGAGGTGCGTAGTTTGACGGAGACGCGGACATCGGGTGCATGCAATTTGAAGTATTCGAAAGCTTGCAATTGAAAGTATTCATCAGATCACCTGAAGTTCGGCCTGGAGGGCCCCTGCGGCCTTTACGGCCTGCAGAATGGCCACGATATCCCGCGAAGTGGCCCCAATGGCCTGGAGCCCCCGGACAAGATCTTCCACCGTGGCCCCTTCCTTTAGCTGCACGGCCTGTGCGGGAGCTTGCTGCGACTGGACGGTTGTTTGTTGCACAACCTCTGTGGTGCCCGTTTTCGAGAGCGGAGAGGGCTGCGAAACTTCCAGGATGGTGGCGATATTCACGGTAAGACTGCCCTGCAGGATCGAGCAAGCACCGAGGCTGACGTCGCGGCCGAGGACCACGGTGCCGGTGCGCTCGTTGACTACTACCTTTGCTACCTGCGGGATGCGAACCGAGAGATCGCCGAGGCGCGCCAGAAGCGCGGGCATGCCGTCGCGGACTATGCCGGTGGTGTTCACCTCGACGAGGCTGCCGTCGATGGCATGGGCTACGCCGAGGCCCAGATCCTTGTCGATGGCTTGCGCGGCATCCTGGGCTACGCTGAAATTGGGTTCGCGCAGGAGAAGCGAGACGCGCGAGAGATGGGAGAGATCGACGGAGATGTCGCGCTCGACGATGGCGCCGTTGGAAATCATTCCCACCGTCGGCTGATTCACGGTGGTGGTGTTGCCGTGCGCCCCGGCGGTGTATCCGGCGATGGCTAGCGCGCCCTGGGCTTCGGCGTAGACCTGGCCATCGCTGGCATGAAGCGGGGTGAGCAGGAGGAGGCCGCCCTCGATGCTTTTCGCGTCGCCGATCGAGGAGACGGTGATGTCGATACGCGTGCCGGGGCGAGCGAACGGCGGAAGCGTGGCGGTAACAAAGGCCGCGGCGACGTTGCGAATTTGCACCGAGGCCACCGGAATCTGCAAGCCCATGCGCTGGAGGACGTTGGCTAGCGTCTGCGTGGAAAATTGCGTCTGCTGGCTGTCACCGGTTCGCTTCAACCCCACGACCAGGCCGTAGCCGATCAGTAGATTGTCGCGCACACCTTCCACCGTCGAGATATCGCGCAGGTGGACGAGCCTTTGCTCGGGCTTCGGTTCAGCGGTTTCGCGAGCGACCGTACTCGCGGGCAACAGAAGCAGCATGACAGCCGAGATAAGGGATCGAGCACCCATTTTAGAAACCCACCACGCGAAGCAAGATGCGCACGATGCCGCTGGGCGGATGCGTGCCCTCGGTAATGACGCCCTTGCCGCTTAGCTTTACTTCCATATGGCTGATGGCCGTCGAGGAAACGACGTTGGCCGGGGAAATGTCTTGCGGGCGAACGATGCCGCGCAGCACCATGGTCTGGCGCTGGTCGGTGACGTCCACGTCCCGAGACGCTTCGATGACGAGCTGCCCGTTGGGCAGAACCTCGACGACGTTTGCGGCAAGCGTGGTGGTCAAGGATGTGGAAAGCGCTGTCTGCCCTTTGCCATTCAATACCTGGGACGAATTGGGCGAGAACATATTTCCCAGCGGCGAGGTGGAGACGGGCAAACCGAAAAAGGCCGAGAGTCCCGATGACGCCGCGTAGGTGCGCTGCGTCTGAACGCTTCCCTGTTGCGCGGAGGTGGTCGATTCAGCCAGCTGGATCTGCACCACGTCGCCGCGATAGCGTGCTTTGGCGTCGGTGGCGAGATCGCTCAATCTTCCGTCCGGATTCCACAGGCTTCCCGCCGGGGATTTGAACGGAGTGGACCAGTCGCGGGCGTGGTCGAGGTAGGAATTGAGCGCGTCCGGCTGGGGCTGGGAGTGAAATTTCAGTTTCTTGAGAAGCTGCGCGTGGAGCGGCATCGATAAGAGCAACGTTGACGCCGACAGACAGCCGATTAAGAGCCGCTTCGAAATTTCAATTCGCATCTGTTGCCCTCATCGGTAGTCGACTCTCACGGTTTGCGGGGCTACCACCATTCCCACCAGGATTTTCCCGGAAAGGATGCTGCGCACGCGAATTTGCTCGCCTTCTCGCCCCACCGTGAGAGGGATGGCCGTGGTGGCGATGCGCATTCCCGCGCCTTCCAGGAATAACTGAACAGGCTCGCCCGCTTTGACGAGAATCGGCTGCGTATTTCCGCTCGGGTGCTGCGTGCGCGGGGCGCGGGACGGCTGTGGCGGGTTCGCAATCGCGGACGGCGATTGCTTCAGCTCGATGCGATCCTGGGCGAGGGACGCGCCGGCCGAAAGAAACGACAAAAGAAGGAAGGCCAGGCCGAGACGAACGAGGGCGCCCGGCATCGTCATGATCGTTGACATCGCGGATCGCGTAGCATTCGTCGGTTTCATGAGAATACCGCCTAGGTGGTCAACTGATTCAGCGTCTGAAACATTTCATCGGCGGCGCGAACGACTCGCGAATTCGCTTCGTAGGAGCGCTGCGCGAGGATGAGGTTGACGAATTCTTCGACGACGTTGACGTTCGATTCTTCGAGCGTGCCCTGCTGGATCGTGCCCAATCCTTCGGCACCGCCGGGCGAGCCGACGATGGGATCACCCGACGCGCCCGTGGTGGCGAAAAGATTCTGGCCCAGGCTGTTGAGGCCGCCGGGATTCTGAAACGTAGCGAGCTGGATGGTGCCCACCTGCGCGGGCTGCTGCTGCCCGGGCTCGGTGACGCTGACGGTGCCATCGTTGCCGACGGTGATCGTGAGCGCGTCGGGCGGAATGGTGATCGCGGGCTGAAGCGGGTTGCCGTCGGAGGTGACGACATTGCCGACGTTGTCGACCGTGAAATTTCCGGCGCGAGTGTAGGCGATTTCACCGCTCGGAAGCAGTATCTGAAAGAAACCGCCTCCCTGGATGGCGAGATCGAGAGGATTGCCCGTGGCATCGAAGTTTCCCTGCTGCTGGATCACTTCGGTGGCCGCCGGACGCGAGCCGAGGCCGACCTGCAAGCCCGCCGGGATGATCGTCTGCTGGGTGCTTTGAGCGCCGGGGGTGATGACGTTCTGGTAGAGCAGATCCTCGAACTGGAGACGGCGGCGGCGAAAGCCGGAGGTGTTGGCATTGGAGAGATTGTTGGCGATGTTGTCGAGGCTGAGTTCCTGGGCTTCCATGCCGCTGGCGGCGGTGTAGAGAGATCGAAACATTTGGGGTCCTCTTTGCTCCTGGGAGATTGCCGAATTCTAAAATCTGTTTCGTGCAGGCGGCTTCATGTGAATGAGGCTGCCTCGCGCGTGAGGGGAAGAGAGATCCCTCGTCGCTTCGCTCTGTCGGGATGACAACGAAAAACAACGGCGCAAGCAACATCGAAAGAAAGACCCACCCTTAAAATCGAAGGGTGGGGCACCCGGAACTGCAACTGCGACGGCAACACACTGATGACTGCGGCGAGACAACGAAACAGGTAGGCCGCTACGTACGCTTCGGCGATTAGTCACGGGCGAGGTCCTGTACGGCGGTGCGATTGAAATCGTCTAGAAAGATGGAGAGGGTTTTTTCGAGGAGTTCGGTGTGGCGCTGCAGGGCCATCAGGGTCACCGTTTCCTTCACGGCGCTTAGGTTGGAGGCCTCGAGCATCCCGGAGGTCATGGTGGAATCGGTGGCGGGCTTCTCGGCGCCGGCGGGGGCTATGAAATTCGTGTTTCCTTCGGGGGTGAGATCGGTGCCGGGGTCGAAGGAGGCCAGGCGGATCTGTCCGCTGACGGCGTTTGCGACCGAGACCGTTCCGTCCGAGGCAACGTCAACGCTTCCCTGCGGCACCTGGATCGGGCCGCGGGGTCCGAGAACCGGGTCTCCATCCTGCGTGACGATCTGGCCCGCCGCGCTCACGTGGAACGAGCCGTTTCGCGTGTAGCGGACTCCGCGGGCAGTTTGCACGGCGAAGAAGGCGGCACCTTGAATGCCGAGGTCGAGGCTGTTTCCGGTGGGCTGGAGGTTCCCCTGCTGCAGATCCATATTCGCCCCGCCCAGTACGCCGTAATTGTTGATGGCTACGTTCAACGGACTCAGGTACGGTGTGCCGGCGTTGGCGGTGACGGCCTCGTAGAATTCGTGCTGCCCGCGGAAGCCGGTGGTGCTGACGTTGGCAAGATTGTTTGCGACCACGTCGAGCGCGTCTATGCGCGCGATTAAACCCGTGAAGGCTGCGTAGTATCCGCTGTCCATGAGGCGTTCTCCGGAGAGACGGATTGCACGAGTTTCGCCAAACACGGATGAAGAGAGACGCGACCGCGGGCGTTGATAAGGAACGGATTGCGAAGGAGGCCGCGGGAACAGAATGTGCTGAGAGCGAACCTGCGCAAACGTTGCACGGCAAGGAATGGATACGTGGCAATCACTGCCATGCGGGTTGTGCGGAATTGGAACGGCCGGTTTGCCCACCTCAGGGGTTAAAACCCCTTTGTCCACGGCGCTTTTTTGGCACGGCTAAAGCCGTGCCCTGACGAACTCCATTTGCTAGATGGCTTGATGGATTCTAGTTGCTGATTTCCAGGGTTAGCCAGACTGGTTTGCCGTCGTAGGCTAGAGTTACTTCCACGCGCTCCTGGCCGGTGGAATAGACGTTGAAATCGCCGCCCATTACTACCGTGGGTACCGAGAGCATGCAACCGTCGGAGAGACCGGAGATTTTGCCTTTGAAGTTGCCGGCGACCATGTTGCAGATCTCGCCCATGGCGTCGCAGACCTGGCTGGCGTCACCCTGACCGCCAAGCATTTTCGCGGCGATGCTGGCGGCGACGCCCTGGGGACACCGGATGCGGAAAACGGCGCAGAGCGACCCCGCGAGGCCCACCATGGCGGAAACCTCGCCCTTCTGAGGATCGGGCGGGAAGTCCCCCGGCTGCACTTCGGTGCCCACCATCATTTGAAAGACTTCGTGGGCAGCGGAGTGGATCAGCGTGGGCCAAGTTGCGTCCGGGCGGAAACGCGCCGCCGATTTTTCAGAAAGAGCAGGGTTCATCGCACACCTTCCAGGAGCGGCGTAACGCGCTCCTTAACCTGATCGGAAGTGAACGGCTTGCGGATGTATCCGCGGGCGCCGGCGGACAAGGCTTCCACCACGCGCGATTCGCTGCCTTCGGTGGTAATCATTACGACGGGCGTGTTTTTAGAGTTGTCCAGGCAGCGCAGGGTCTGGAGAAACTCCAGGCCATCCATCGCGGGCATATTGATGTCGCTCAAGATCAAGTCGACGCCGGTCTGCTGGAGAGCGGCCAGGCCTTCCACGCCGTTGCCGGCCTCCAGCACTTCCAGTATCTCGATGCCCGCCTGGCGAAGGCTTCTCTCGACAATCTTCCGCATCACGGCGGAATCGTCCACGATGAGTACGCGTATCGGTCTCATTCCGATTCCCTCCCGCTGGAGCCATTCACGGCCGCGGAAACCGGTCTATGCTGTTTGCGAAAAGCAGGCTCGATCTGGGGAATGAACGAGACGATGTCCCGGACGAGCATATCTGTGAGTTCGAAGAATTCGGCTTCCTGAGAACCGGGAGGAACCCACGGAGACCGGCGCTTCCGCGGGCCGCCTGAGGCAACGCCGAGCGATTCCAGAAAATTCGCAAGGCAGGACATTTCCGTGTGCGAGGCCGCGTGCCCGCGGGAGCTCTTTCTGGAGGGCTTTGCCGGGGCGGATTTCGATGCGATGGGACCGCGCAGATCGTCCGCAACGGGCCGCTGCCGAAGCAGAGACCAGAGATAGACCAGGACACGGAGGCGGTCCGTCCCGACCACGATTACCGCTTCCTCGATCGTGGTTCCCACGGTATCGGGAGAAAACGAGAGATAACATGCGAGCCTCATGACCAGGGCCTGCAGGTCGGGGTGGGCCCTCATTTCCTCGCTTACGCGGCAGAGATCCACGGGCGCCGCGTTAAGCAAGGTTGTTAACGAGGCGGCCGGATCTGGAACTGTTGAATCGGAGGGCGGCGATTGGCCGGCTCCGCGGGGGGGCTGTTGCACGCGCGTCTGGGCCGAGCGCCCTTGCACATGATTAGAGAAAGCGGAACTGCTCATATCTCGCTGCATTGTGTCCGCCAGGATGTTGCCTTGACCTTGCATGAGAAACCTCGCTGGTCTTATCGGCTTTGCAGAGGGGGGCTTTAGATGGAAATTTGGGGCCGTGGCAGGAATTTCGGGCGAGGGGATACCGCGCTTTCGTGGCGGAACATCGGGCTGACCACTCGCCGAAGCTAGCGGGACATGGCGGCGCGCTCGGCGATTTTGCCGGCGGGGAGGCGGAACAAAAGGTCCGAGGAACGCCCGGAGGCGCGGAGACGCACCCAGAGAAAACGCCGCGGGCGCGCCAGGATGAGTTCGTCGGCATTGAGCTTCACGGCGTAATCGCGGATGGTGCGCGCCATTTCGGGCGCGTCCCAAAGAGTTTCGAAGACAATTTCAGCAGGGCGCGAGACGGTGCGGATTTCTTCCAGGGCCCTGTTCATGGCGGATTCGCTGACGATGCAGGGCTCGGTATGGCCGCCGATGAGCCTTTCGACAGCGTAGAGAGCGGTATGGTCAATATCCTCGGAGAACGCGACGAAGAGCAGCTGGCTCGACGGCAGATAGTGAACCGGGATCATGTGCGAGGCTTCGAGAAGAGCGAACGGCAGCATCTGGGAACATTCCCGGTAATGCTGGTCGCGCTCGATGGGAAAAACGGCGCAGCCCCACTGCGCGGCCAGGGCGGCGGAAACATCCTGCGCGGAGGCGACGCCCAGGCGAACAAGCCACTTGCCGAGACGGTCCGTTCCGCCCTCGCGCTGGGCCTGGAGAGCGGACTTGAGCTGCGAATCGGTGATCACTCCGCGGCCGAGAAGAAGCAGGCCCAGGGGTACGCGATGAAGGTGAGGCAGAGGCTCGTCGGGCAGATGAAGAAGACCGTTGAAGACGCCGGTAATGGCGTCCTCGAAGCAGTCGAGGCAGCAGTACCAGCGGCCCTGGAGCAAAACGCCTTCGCTGTTCCGGCGCCGAAGGACCCTTCGCAACGGATTGCGAAAGGGGCATTGGGGATTCTCGCACTGCACCTTTTTTCTCCTTGGGCTTCCTGTTCTTCTCGCGCGTCCGCTGCGAGGGGCGCTCATTGCGAAAGGGGTGCGGGCTGCGTCTGCGTCTGCAAAGATTTCAGGCGCTGCTCGGGCTGGGCGATGTCGGTGATGCGGAGCCCGTAGCTGCCGTCGATGATGACCACGTCGCCGCGGGCGATTACGCGGCCGGCCACGAGAAGCTCGGCGGGCTCCTGAATCTGGCGGTTTAATTCGACGACCGAGCCGGGGCGAAGCTCGAGAATCTCGCGCAGCACCATCTCGCACTGGCCGAAGCGGAGGCTGGCGTCGAGTTCAATGTCGAGCAGCAAGTCGAGATTCGAAGGCGACGCGAGGGATGGAGACGCGACGGCAGGGGCTGGCGGCGGAGTCGCGGGCGGTGCGGGCGAGGCCTTTGATTCGGCGGTTGCGGCTGGGGCCGCGTCCGGCGGAGAAGCCGGTGCCTGCGTGCCAAAGTTAGGACGCCCGGTGGGGGCTGCTTGCGCCGGTCTGGCTTCGCGGGCCGCGTCGAGCACGCCGATGACGGCGTAAAGCTCGCGGCTGATGGACAGCAGCCATTGGATGGGCGGCATCTGGGGCGCGGCAAAAATTCCCCGGACGCTCGAAGCGGGCGTCCAGTCGGGGCGAGTCAAACCCTCTTCCAGCTGAAACTGCACTTCCCCTCCGTATTTGGATTTGCAGGAGGTGGCGGCGAGGCCGGCAAACTGGCGGAAGATTTCGTTCAGTGCGTCGGCGTGGGTGTCGGCGAAAGCGACGGAGGCGTCCATGGGCTCGGACATCAGCACCTGCGCTAGGCGAACGGCGTCGGACTTGGCGATTTGAAAGACGTGTTCGCCTTCGAGGCGCCCGGTGACTTTGAAGCGCAGCCACAGGGACTGGTCTTCCGTTGCGGCGGGCGTTTCGGCGGCGGGCGAGCCGGGTTCCGAGTCCGCGCGCTTGGCGGTGCCGGTTACGGGCGCGCCTTGCAGGGATTCGAGGACGCGGGCGGTGCAGTCGCACCAGACGCTGGCGTATTCGACGTCGGCGCTGGATGCGGGAGAGAGGAGATCGGGGCTCACCGGTGGTCCTCTCCATCCATTTCAGCGGCGGGGAGCACATCCTTAATCAGGCCGCCGCGCCTTGCGCCGCAGCTCACCGGGACACCGCGGAAAGCAGCGCATCCGTTCACCGCGATGGACATGGGGACGTTCAAGAGATGACGCAGGCTCAGGACGCCGCCGAGTTTCAGGTCGACGATGTCGCCGATGCGAACGGGGACGTGCGGCAAGTCGAGCTGAAGCGTGAATTCGGCGTCGAGGAGGCGCTCGCGGAGGCGTGCGGCTTCGTCGGCGGAAGGGCGGCGCTGGCGGACCATGCCCTGCTGGGCGAGTTTGCGCAGGAGCATGTTCGAGACGACGCCAGGGAAAATTACGTTGAGGTTGCCGCGCACGTCGGTGAGGCGGATCTCGAAGCTCAGATTCAGGACGCGCTCGGCCGGGCCCATCAGGCTCATGATCTGCGCTTTTTTTAGGCGCTGGCCGACCTTGAATTCGAGAGGAAGAACCGTCTGCCACGTGGATTGAAGCTCGCGGCAGAGAATTGCGACGATGCTTTCGAGGATCTGCTCTTCGATTTCGGTGAGGTCGCGCGTTTCGGCGAGGCTCTGGCCGTTGCCGCCGAGCAGCAAATCGATCATTGGGAACACGAGCGGGAGGTCGAGCTGGATCGAGGCCCACTCTTCGAGGGGAGAGAGCAGCACTGTGGCGAAGTAGGTTTGCTCGGGCAAGCGGCCGAGGAAATCGGTGTAGGCAAGCTGCTCGACGGAGGCGAGGCTTGTCTGGAAGGCGACGCGGAGGTAGGCGCCGAGGGAGTTGGCGAGGTTGGGCGCGAAATTTTCGTGCAGCAATGTGACCTGCTGCACCTGGTCTTTTCCGAGCTGGCCGGCCTGGCGAAAATCGCATTCGAGCACGGCGCGCTTTTTTGCCGGCTGGGCTTTGACGGCCGCGCCCCGAGCCGCGCGAAAGAGCTGGTCGATTTCCTCCTGGTTCAGAATCTTTTCCACGGGACCTCCATCGACGCTTTCGCGGCGGCTTCCCGATGGGGAACGCGGGGTGCGGCGGGTTGGGCGGCGGTTTTGGAACCATTCCCGATCAATTCGCGGAGGCGCACGCGCAGACGGATCACCGCCGCCGTATGAATCTGGGAAACGCGCGACTCCCCGATGCCCAGAACGGCGCCCACTTCTTTCATCGTGAGTTCTTCAAAGTGATAGAGAGCGAGCACCTGGCGCTCGCGCGTGGGAAGCTCGCCGATGGCCTTTTCCAGCAGGCCGCTCATTTCCGCGCGCAGCGTCAGATGGTAAGGATCCTCCTGGTCCGCCGCTGGACGATTCTGCGCGGCCAATTCGTCGCCGTTGGGATCGTTGGCGTCCGCCTGAAGGCTTCCAATATCCAACCCGCGCAAATCACCCAGGAGGTGTTGCAGGCTCTCGAGCGTGATCTGGAGCTCCGCCGCGATTTCCGGCTCGGTGGGGTCGCGGCCGAGGCGGGCTTTGCAATCGAGAACGGCCTGCTCAAGGCGGCGCGCCTGGCGGCGCAGGGCGCGCGGGCTCCAGTCCACTTGACGAAGGCTATCGAGAATGGCGCCGCGAATGCGGAATTCCGCGTAGTGCTTGAGCTGTACGTTCTTGCTGGGATCGTATTTGCGCACGGCGTCCATCAAGCCCAGGATTCCGGCGTGGACGAGATCTTCGAGCAGTACTTGCGGCGGCAGGCGGTCGTGGATGCGCCGCGCGATGTATTGCACCTGCGGGAGGTGATCGAGAAGGAGCTGTTCGCGCTGAGGGCCGGTGAGTTCCACGACGGCCTGAGCTGGCCTCTCCGTGATCTCGGTCACTTTCTTTCTCCTCGAGTTCTCGTTTTCGTTATCCGTGCTGCTGTCCCTCGCCGCGTCATTGCACGACCCCGAGCGATTGCACCGATACGGCTGGGGGTATTTCCGCCGGAGAGAGGACTACTACGCGCGGCACGAAAGGTTCGAGCAATCGCCTCAGATGAAAGCGCGCCGGGCTCCCGCAGAGCAGCACCGGCGAAGCCACCGCAAACTGCTCTCCCGCGATCCGGCGCAGGCCTTCGAGCACGCGGCGGAGAAACGTGGTTTGAATGGCGGAGGACCGGCCTGCGGGGGCGGGAGTCTCAAAGGCCCGGGCAATCTCATCTTCGAGCGCGGGATCGAGAGCGAGCACCTTGAGCTTGCCGTCCTCCTGCAGGAGCGGCTGAACGAGGGCGCGGCTGAGCGTCTGGCGCACGGCTTCGACCAGGGCCACGAGGTTGCGGCTGGTGGCGGACGCGTCGATGAGCGTTTCGAGAATGGTGGCCAGATCGCGGATGGATACCTGCTCGCGGAGCAACTGCTGCAGGATTTTTTCCGTTTCGCCGAGGCTGAGAACGCGCGGGACAAGTTCCTCCACGAGTTTTGGATGGGTTTCGGAGAGCGAGTCGAGAAGGCGCTTGGTTTCCTGCCGCGTGAGCACTTCGTGCGCGTGGCGCCGGATAATTTCGGCCAGGTGCGTGGCAATCACGGAGGTCTGCTCGACGACGGCGTATCCTGCGCCGATAGCGACATCGCGCAGCTTCGCGGGAATCCAGCGCGCTGGCACGCCGAAGGCAGGTTCGCGCGTTTCGACGCCTTCGAGCGGCGGAGGCGAGGCCTCGGAGCTGATGGCGAGCAGCCAGTCCTGGTAGGTTTCCCCGCGCGCGAGTTCCACGCCGCGCAGGCGTAGCACGTATTCGCGAGGCTTGAGGCGCATGTTGTCGGTGATGTGAATGGCCGGCACGATGAAGCCGAGTTCGGTGGCTAGGTGGCGCCGCAGCGCGCGAATGCGGGGAAGCATCTGTCCGCCCTGCTTCTGGTCGACGAGCGGGATCAGTCCAAAACCGACCTCGACGCTGATTTCGTCAAGTTTGAGCAAACCCTCGAGCTGCTCCTGCGCGCCCGGCTTGCGCTCGACCTCCGGCTCCTTCCCGGGAGCAATCGCGGTTTCCTTGGTGCGGTAGCCCAGAAAGGCCGCGCCGCCAGCCAAAAGGAGGAAGGAAAACTTGGGAAGGCCGGGTATGAGCGTCAGCGTGAGCATCACACCAGAAGCGATGAACAAGGGGCGGCGCCTGGAGAGCAGCTGCTTGTGAAGTTCGGCGCCGAGCGGCTCGTCGGAAGTGGTGCGGGTGACCACGATGCCGCCCGATACCGAAACGAGCAGCGAAGGGATCAGCGTGACCAGACCGTCGCCCACGGTGAGAATGGTGAAGGTGGTGAGCGCCTCCTGAATCGGCAAGCCCAGCTGAAAGACGCCGATCAGAAAGCCCGCGACGATGTTGATCGCGGTGATGAGGATGGTGGCGAGCGCGTCGCGCTGGCTGAAACGCGCGGCGCCGTCCATCGCGCCGTAGAATTCTGCTTCGCGTGTGATTTGTTCGCGGCGGGCGCGCGCGGTGCGCTCGTCGATCTGGCCGGAGTTGAGATCCGCGTCGATGGCCATCTGCTTGCCGGGGAGCGCGTCCAGGGTAAAACGCGCGGAAACTTCCGCGGTGCGGACCGCGCCGTGATTGATGACCAGGTATTGAATGGCAACCAAGGCGAGGAAAAGCACGAATCCGACCACGTAGTTGCCGCCCACCACGAACTGCCCGAACGATTCGATCACCTTGCCCGCGGCCGCCGTGCCCTCGTTGCCGTGGAGCAAAATCCTCCGTGCGCTCGCCAGGTTTAAAGACAGCCGAAAAAGCGTTAGAAGCAGCAACATGGACGGGAAAACGGAGAATTCCACGGGGCGGAGAATTTGCAGCGCGCCGAGCAGAACAAGAACCGACAGGGTGATGCTGGTCGCGAGCAGCAAATCGAGAAGGAACGCCGGTACCGGCACCACCATGACGAACACGATCGCCACCGCCGCAATCGGCATGAACCATTCCCGGCTGGCTTTGATCGCCGAGGCTACGGGCGCAGGTGCGGGCGCGGATGCTGAGGCCATGATGTGTCGCTATCCCCGTGTACCGCTTGGGCTGGGATTTTCTCCGGCCGGTTTCGGAGAAGTACTCCCCTGCCCTTCCGGCCTGGCTTTCGCCTGCGCCTCGGCCCGGGCTTTTGCCTGCGCGCGATAAATGAACGCGAGGACTTCGGCAACCGCCGTATAGAGCTTGGCGGGAATCGTTCCGCCCACTTCGACCGTCCGATAGAGCGCCTGCGCGAGCGGCTTGTTCTCGATGATGGGGACTTCGTACCAGCGCGCCTCGCGCTTGATCTTCTGCGCGAGCTCGCCGCGGCCCTTGGCGAGGACGAGCGGCGCGGCCATCTTTGCGGGAACGTATTCAAGGGCGACGGCGAATTCGTCCGGGTTGGTGATCACAACGGTGGCGCGCGCAACCTGCCGCATCATCTTTCTGCGGCGCATTTCGCGGAAGCGGCGCTTGATCCTCCTCTTGGTGGCCGGATTTCCCTCGAGGTCGCGATGCTCGTCGCGAATCTCCTGCTTGCTCATCCGCATGGACCGCTCGTAATTCGCTCTTTGCAGCCCGTAATCGACGCCCGCCCAAACGAGCAGCACCATGCCACCCTTCCAGGCAAATTCGTAGAGCACCTGCGCGAGCCAGGACAAGGCGGCGGGAAGTCCCATCTGTGAGGTGTGGGTCACCTGCAACCAGTCGCGCGAAAGAATGCCTACGGCGAGATACAGAAGCACGCCGACGGGCACGAGCGATTTCAGCAACGTGCTCAGGGAACCGAGCGAAAAGATTCGCGAGATGTTGTTCACCGGATTGAGGCGGTCCCACTTCGGCTGTAAGGCCAGCGGCGTGACCACGAAACCGCCCTGGGTGATCAACCCCATCACCGACACTCCCCAGGCCAGCCCCAGGGGAGGAAGCACCCAGCGAGCGATTCCCCACGCCGTCCAATCGAGGATGGAAGCCATGCTGGCCAAATCCGTGCGCGAGCCCGTTGCGAGCAGATGCCTGAGAAGACCGCTCCACGCGGGCAGGAAGCCGCCATTGGCCCAGCGCAGAAGCGCGGCCACGGCGAGCAGCGTGAGCGCGGACGGCAATTCCCGGCTGCGCACCAACTGGCCGCGCTCGCGCGCTTTCTCCCGGCGGCGCGGAGTGGCGCGTTCTGTTCGCTGCTCATCCGCCATGGGTCGTCCATTTCACTTTGAGTGAGCGGTTCATGAATGGAACGCGAGCAGGGATTCGAGGTTCGTGAGCGCGTGATAGAAATACCGCTCCAGCAGATGAGGCCAGAAAGCCACCGATCCATAGAGCACCGCGATCCCCAGCAGGAATTTGAGGGAGATGCCAAAGAACAGCGCGGGAAACTGCGGCGAGGCCTTGGCCACGAAGCCGATCGTGAGATCGGTGAGCATGGTCGCCAGCACGATCGGAAAAGCGATCTCCGCGCCGATGAGCCACATCGCGCCGGACATTTTGATCAGGCCGGCGGCGGGAAAGTGCGCCGTGGCCAGACTTCCCGGAGGGATCACGCGGAAGCTCATCGCCGTGGCGCGCAGCAGCCAGCGGTGCACACCGAGCTGGAGGAAAATGAGAACGGCGATCAGGTCGTGAAGCGTCGAGAGCACCGTCACTTCGACCTGGGAATTCGGGTCGATCACATTCACGAGCGAGAAGCCGAATTGAAAGCTGGCGATCTGGCCGGCGAGTTCCATGCCTTCGAACACGAATTGCGTCGCGAAGCCGATGACCATGCCGAGCGCTATTTCGCTCAAGGCCATCATCAGCCAGCCGGTGATGCCGGAGGGCGCTACCACCGAGGCGGCCGCCGCCGCGGAGGTTGAGGCATAAACCGGGACCAGCAGCGCGGTGAGCACCAGCGTGAGGCCGGCTTTCACCGGAGCCGGAAGTGCGGCGTTGGCAAAAAAAGGCGCGAAGGTCATCAGACCGCCGACGCGCATCGCCACCAGGACTCCCTGGCTGAGAAACTGCTCGATCACTTTTCACCTTCGTACCTCACTGCGCGAAATGCCGGAAATCATGAAAAAGAAACACGGTGAACATCACGAGCCGGCGCATCATCCAGGGCGTGAGCCAGAAGGCAAACGCGCCTACCGCGGCGATTCGCGGCACCGTGGAAAGCGTAGGGTCCTGCATCGACGTGAGCACCTGGGCAAGACTTATGAGCGCGCTCACGGCCATGGCCGCCGCAAGGATGGGCGCGCTGACGACGAACGCTGCCTCAAGTGTGCGGCGCGTGAGTTCGATGGCTTCGGTCATGGGCATGCAGGCATGTCCTGCGGCACGATTCGCCTCACGAGAAACTCTTCAGCAGCGAGCCGACGACAAGGTTCCAGCCGTCCGCCACGACAAAGAGCAGAATTTTCAGCGGCGTCGAAATAATTACCGGAGGCAGCTGGAGCATGCCAACCGAGGTGGTGACCGCGGCGACTACCATGTCCACCACCATGAAGGGCAGGTAGAGGACGGCGCCGATCTGAAAGCCCACTTTCATTTCCGAGAGGATGTAGGCGGGAATCACGACACGCATGGGAAGCTCGGAAGGCTGCTGGGGGCGGTTCAACTGGGCGATCTCGGTGAGCAGCGCGAGATCTTTTTCGCGCGCGAACTTCAGCATGAAATCGCGCAGCGGATCGGAAGCAAGTTCGAGAGCCTGAAGAGCGGTGACGCGGTGATGCTCGAGCGGATCGACGGCGACGCGGTCAATCTGCACACCGACCGGCTGCATGATGAAATAGGTGAGAAACAGGGCCAGACCCATGAGCGTCTGGTTGCTGGGCGTGTTCTGCGTGCCGAGGGCCTGGCGCAGAAAATGAAACACGATCAGGATCCTCACGAAGGGCGTCATCGAAAGAACGAGCGCGGGCAGGACTGTGAGCAGCGTGAGGACGACTACGATCGTCCAGGTGGTGGTGTCCGAGGGAGCCGGCAATTTTAGCGGGATGCCGGGCAGGGCCTGCTGCGGAGCGGCGGCGCAGACCGGGGCGGCGGCTAGCAGGGCCAGCGCGAAGAAGCGTTTTGAGATCGCGGCAATTCTCATGGAGCTCATCGAAGCGGTAGCAATCATTCGCTAACCCGGGGCTTTTCGCCGCTATTCGGTGTGCCTGTGGCCCTCGGCTCGCTTGAGAGCGGACTGGAAAGCTCTGCGAGCAAAGCTACGGAGCTGCTGGTGCCACCCACCAGAAACTGCTGGTCGTGATAACGCACGACGGCCACATATCCGCGGTTGCCCAGCGAGAGCGTCTCGCAAAGACGCAGGCGTTTGGGCTCGCGCGTGCGCATCAGGCGGCGGGAAATTGCTCCGAGCCTTTCGAACAGGCTTCGCGCGAAGCTGGGAAAGGCCGCGTCGGCGGCCGACAACGTTTCCGATTGCATGGCATATGTCCTTTTTTGCGGGCGGCGATTCCGCTTGAGCCCGTTATCAGCTCAGTTATCAGGCCAGCTCCGCCACACGGACGGCCAGGTGTTCGCCAATCACCTGAAATTCGCCCCAGGCGAGCAGGCGGCCTCCCACTCGGAGCGGCACATTGGCGCCGGTGAGCTGGCCGGTGCTCACTATCGAACCTTTCTCGAGACGAAACAGATCGCCTACAGTTAGAGCGACCACCGGTACTTCCACCCGCAGGCTTACCGGAACATGAAGAAAACCGGCGAGCGCGTCCGCCGATCCGCGGAGCCGTGCGAGTTGCGTGCCGGCGGCTGCCGCGTTTGCCCCATCTCCCCCGGCCGGGGATTTGGATTGGGGGAGCGCGGGAGGCGTGTTCGGCGCGGAGTTGAGAGCCATGTTCGGGGTCATTGTCGGGGCCGTGGTCAAGGCCGTTGCCATGGTCAGTGCTGCACCAGAAATTCCGTGAAATAGACTTCCTTGCACTGGATTTCAGGGACGCTGTCGTTGATGGACTTCAGAATGTCCTGCTTCAATTTTGTTTTTCCTTCGGGCGTGAGGAGATCGTCGATGGTGCGCGTTCCCAGCACCGTGAGGATCGCGTCCCTAAGGCGGCCGACGGGGGACGCTTCTTTCTCGTCTTCCTTCGGCGCCGCCGCGAGGCCCAGATCGATTCCAATGCGGAGATAGCCGTTGTCCGAGGCGCCCTGGAGGTTGACTACAAAACTTTCCAGGTGCGTCACGGATTTCACTTCGGTTTTCTTGGGAGCATCGGTTTGCTCTGCGTCGGTGGTCTGTGCCTTTGCGGAACGGCTATGCCAGAACCAGCCGCCTGCTCCCAGGGCAATCACCACAACCACCGCGACGATGATCAGCGGCAGCTTGCTTCCGCCTTTCTTCGCGGCGGCGAGTGCGGGGGCATGGGCGGCTTCTGTCATGGTCTCGGAGCGGTCTCGACGGCAGTAAAGCAATTGAGCAGCCGAAAATAATTGCGGGCGCGCGACAGACTGCTTCGCGCGTGCTGCGGCAAGTGGCTTTATTTCGCGATGTTGGCGCGGGCTCGGGGAACGAACGATTGGAGGATGCTGGTGAGGGGGGCATGAGTGCGGCGGAATGGGAAAGTCTTAATGAGAGGGTTCTCGCGAAGAACGGGGAGCGGTGCGAGTGCCCGCGTGAAGCCGGCTGCAAACGGTGCGATAATCCGCGTTCGGCTGCGGCGTGCCGGGAAGATTCGACGACGGGTGCGGCAGGAGGAGAATTCCATGGACAGGCGAGAGTTTATCGCGTCGGCGCTGGCGGGTTCGGCATTCGCGGCCGTTGCAACGGGCGCGGGCGCGCAGGCTGCACAGGAAGCAGGCGACGCGAACAAACGGGAATTCTATCTGCTGCGCCGCTATCTCCTCTCGGCCGGGCCGCAGCGCGTGCTTACCGACGCTTATTTCCGTGACGCGCTGGTGCCGGCGCTGAACCGGCTGGAATTCAGCCCCATCGGCGTCTTCAACGAAACGATCGGCGCGGAGATGCCGGTGATGTACGTGCTGATTCCGAGCTTTTCGGTCGAGAAGCTGGTGACCGTGGACGAGCGGCTCAAGCAGGACGACGCGTACGTGAAGGCTGCCGCGCCGTTTCTGAACGCGCCCGAGAAGGAGCCGGCTTTCAAGCGAATGGAAAGCTCGTTGATGCAGGCATTTGAGAAAATGCCGCGGCTGATGCTGCCTCCGGCGAGCGTGGCGCGGAGCCCGCGCGTTTTCGAGCTGCGCACCTATGAAGGCGCGAGCGAACTCGACCACCAGCGAAAAATCGAGCAGATGAGCAGCGGCGAAGTGGACATCTTCAACAAGGCGGGCATCTCGCAGGTGTTCTACGGCGATACGCTGGTGGGGGACCGGATGCCGAATCTTACCTATATGGTGATGTTTGGCAGCCTGGCCGAGCGGGACCAGAAATGGAGTGCGTTTTTTTCTTCGGACGAGTGGAAGACGCTATCGAATAATCCGCGATTTAATTTCGAGAGTATCGTCTCGAACACCAGCAACCCGATGCTCGCGCCGACGCCGTACTCGCAGATTTAGTTAGTTCTTGGAAGCGCCGACCGGCTGGGGCTCGACCGTGGGGGGCGGAACCACCGCGGGCTGCGCCTCGGGCTGCGGCACTTCCCCTTCCCAATCGCAATTCTCGCGAATGCAAGCGCGGAAATTTCCGAGCTTGGTACGCTTCTCAACTATAAAGGGCGCGCCGCACTTGGGGCACGGCTCGGCGATGGGCTCGTGCGGCGTCGTGAAGTCGCAATCGGGATAGCGGCTGCAGCCGTAGAAGATGCGGCCCTTGCCGCGTCCTTTCGATGAGCCGCGGCGGACGAATTCGCCGTCATTGCATTTCGGGCACGTGATCCCCAGCGTGATGGGCCGGGTGTATTTGCACTTGGGATATTTTTCGCAGCCGATGAAATCGCCGTAGCGGCCGGCGCGGCGCAGGAGTTCGCCCTGGCACGTGGGGCATTTTTCGCCGATGGGAACATCGGGCGCCTTGGGTTTCGTGGTGCCGCTCACCAGGCGGCGGGTCGTCTTGCAATCGGGATAGCCCGTGCAGGCGAGGAATGTGCCGAACTGGCCTCGCTTGATGATCATTTCCTTGCCGCAGTTGTCGCAATACTGCGTGGCGTTGGCTTCTTCGTCGGTGGGCTCGCTGCCGGTATCGGCCAGATCGCGGGTGAAATCGCAATCGGGATAGCGGTTGCAGCCGAGGAAAAATCCGTGGCGGCTGATGCGCTCGAGCAACTGGCCCTCGCCGCACTTCTCGCATTTTTCGCCGGTCGGCACGCCGATTTTGTAGGACTCGAGAGTCTTTCCGGCCTTGCCCAGGTCCTTGACGAAGCGCGTCCAGAATTCCTTGACCGCGTCCTTCCAGGGGAGCTTCCCTTCTTCGATCTCGTCGAGTTCATCTTCGAGGCGCGCGGTAAAGCCCACGTCGAAGACGTCTTCGAAGCCCTTCACGAGGAGGTCCGCCACCTTTTCGCCTAGTAGCGTGGTGGTGAAGCGGCCCTGATCCTTGTTCACGTAGGCGCGATCGACAATCGTCGAAATAATCGTCGCGTAGGTGGACGGCCGCCCGATGCCCTTTTCTTCCAGTTCTTTGACGAGCGTGGCTTCCGTGTAGCGCGGGGGCGGCTCGGTAAAGTGCTGGTCGGGACGAATCGTCTCGAGGCGCAGCTTCTCGCCTTCGGACAAGCGCGGAAGCGTGCGGCTGTCGGTATCGCCCGCGTCTTCCTTTTCTTCCTCTTCCTTCACCACCTGGTACACGGCCAGGTAGCCGTCGAATTTCACCACCGAACCGCTGGCGCGGAAGGTGTAATCGTTCGCGGAGATGTCCACGCTGGTCTGGTCGAAAACGGCTGGAACCATCTGAGACGCCACGAAGCGCTGCCAGATCATCTGGTAGAGGCGGAACATATCGTCGGGCAGAAACGAGCGGACGCTCTCCGGGGTGCGCGCCACATCGGTGGGCCGAATGGCTTCGTGGGCTTCCTGCGCGTCTTTCTTGGACTTGAAAAAGTTGGGCTTCTCCGGCCGGTATTTTTCGCCGTAGCTGGAGCCGATGTGGTCGCGTACCTGGGCCAGCGCGTCGTTGGACACGTGAACCGAATCGGTTCGCATGTAAGTGATCAGCGCAACGGAGCCTTCGGCGCCCAGTTCGACGCCTTCATATAGCCGCTGCGCCAGCATCATGGTGCGCTTGGCGGTGTAGCGCAGGCGGTTGTACCCGGCCTGCTGCAGCTTGGAGGTGGTGAACGGCGGCGGGGCGTAGCGGCGCTTCTCTTTCTGCGTGACGCTGGCCACCACCCAGTTGGCGCGCTCGATCTCGGCGAGAATTCCGCGAGCGTCGGCCTCGTTGGACACTTCAACATCTTCGCCCTTGTGCTTCACCAGCTTGGCTTCGAACGCGGGAGGCTCTCCCCCTTCGAGCAGGGCGTGGATGGTCCAATATTCCTTGGGAATGAAGGCGCGGATTTCGCGCTCGCGCTCGACGATCAGCCGCAGTGCAACGGTCTGCACGCGCCCGGCAGAGAGTCCGCGGCGAACCTTGTCCCACAGCACGGGGGAAACTTTATAGCCGACCAGACGGTCGAGAACGCGGCGGGCCTGTTGCGCGTCCACCAGGTGCGCGTCGATGGCTCCCGGCTTTTCGAACGCGGCGCGGATGGCCTTCTGGGTGATTTCGTTGAACATCACGCGATAGAACTTGCCGCGGTCAGACTTCTTCTTCGAAAGCGCTTCGAGGAGGTGGGCGGAGATCGCCTCTCCCTCGCGGTCCGGGTCGGTGGCTAGGTAGACGTTTTCGGCGCTCTCGGCGGCCTTCCGAAGCTCGCCGATCACCTTCATTTTCCCGGGGATCACTTCATAGGTCGGCTCGAACTCTTCTTCCGGCGTGTTGGCGATGGTCTGAATGACCTTCTTGGCGGGCTTGCCCTCTTCTCCTGCTTTGGCCTTCTTCTTCCGCTTGCTCTTCGGCTTCTCGGCGCCCGGCTGCGCGGGTAGAAGGATGCCGATGGTCTTCCTGGGCAGGTCCATCACGTGGCCGTAGGAGGCCTTCACGGTGTAGTTGCGCCCGAGATATTTGTTGATGGTCTTCGCCTTGGCCGGCGATTCGACGATTACAAGTGATCTTGCCATGCTATTCGATCGATCCTTGCGAGGCCTTCCCCGCTATTGAACTGACTATCAGATGCTCTCCCCGCCCTGCGGGAAGCTACCACATCCTAACCTGCTGTCGTGTCAATGATTACAACAGGACTTTTAAGAATTGCTTACCAGGCAACTGGCGTATCACGCCCTTCATCTCCAGCGTCAGAAGCGTGGGAAGCACTTCGGAGGAGTTAAGCCCCGAAAGTTCAACGAGTTCGTCCACGTGCCGGGCCCTATCGACGTTCAACAGATCATACAACTGCCGCTCTCGCGGCGACAGGCTCGCCTCGACAAGAGAAGCGCGTTCTTCTATTGACGACGTTTCCACCGGCATCAATTCCGCGCGAACTTCGGTGGGAAGCTCCTCGACAACGTCCTCCCAGCCGGTGGCCATCTTGGCTCCCTGCTTGATCAGCTGATGCGGCCCGAAGCTCATAGGCTGCGTGGCATTGCCGGGGACGCCGTAGACCTCCCGGCCGAATTCCATTGCCAGGCGCGCGGTTATTAAGGACCCAGAATACTGCGCCGCCTCCACCACCACAACTCCCAGGGCCATTCCGGCGATGATCCGGTTGCGGATGGGGAAATTCTGGGGGGCCGGAAACGTGCCCATGGGGAATTCGCTGATCAGGACACCGCGCTGCTCGATCTCGGCGAATAGCTTTTTGTTCTCCTTGGGATAGATCACGTCAATACCGCAGCCCAGTACCGCGACCGTAGACCCCGACGCAGATGCGCATACCGAACTGAGCGCTCCTTTGTGGGCGCACGCGTCAATGCCCCGAGCCATGCCACTGGCGATGACGAAGCCTCTATCGGCCAAATCCCGCCCCAACTTTTCCGCCATTTGATTCCCATACGGGCTGGGGCGTCGCGTGCCCACGATGGAAATGATGTGGCGCTTCAGAAGCGCAATGTTACCGCGGACATAGAGAAGAGGCGGCGGATCGTAGATCTCGCGGAGCCTCGCAGGATAGTCGGGCTCGTCCCAGGTGAGGAGCCGGCAACCAGCCGCCTGAGCTTGCGCCAGTTCCTTGGCCGCCTCGCTCATCGGCTGGCGCGAATGGATCGCCTGCGCCACCGCCGCCGGAAGCCGCTGCGCCTCAAGCGCGGTGAGCGAGGCGTTGAACACCGCCTCCGGCGTTCCAAACTCGGTCAGCAGCTTTCCGGCGAGCCGCGGCCCGAGGCCGGGAGTCAGAGCCAGCGCCACCCAGCCCAGATACTGGTCAGAGTCCATCGAGAGGGTGCCCCGGCGCAGCCTACGCACCCTCGCAAGTTTCCACAAGCTAGGGAAAGTACGCACGGGGCGAGCCCGGCCTCCGCTATTTACCGCAGGCTGTATCGGTATAACCCGCAACGGCCAGCGCGCAGACCTTTCTCCTCACTTTTACGCATCAGGGCCGAGACGGTGGGCGCCGTGCCCGTGTGCTATATTTCTTTTTTGGGCAGAACTAAGGGGAGAATGTGGGGAAGCTGCGGGTTTCGGTCGTCGAATTCCTGAATACGGCTCCGCTTGTCTGGGGCTTCACCGAAGGACCTCTCGCCGGCAAATACGAACTTTCGTTCACGGTGCCCTCGCAATGCGCGGAGGCGCTGCGGGGTGGCGAGGCCGATGTCGCCATCATCCCCTCCATCGAATACCAGCGGACCGACAACGTAGTGATCCTGCCGGATATGGCGGTGGCGGCGGCGGGTGAAATTCGAAGCCTTCTCGTGGTTGCGAAGAAGCCCATCGAGCGGGCCAAGCGGATCGCGCTTGACACGAGCTCCCGCGCTACGGCCGCGCTTGTACGGATGCTCGCGGCGGGCTTTTGGAACATCTCACCCGAGTTCGTGGAGGCCGCGCCGAACCCGTCCGAGATGCTCCAGGAAGCGGATGCCGCGCTGATCATCGGCGATCCGGCCCTGCGCATCGCCGTCAAAATGGACACGCTCAGCGGCAAGGTACCAAGCGGCGAG
>JBEKTG010000002.1:0-28845 GCA_049516275.1 Candidatus Acidiferrales bacterium | reverse complement strand
TTGTCTTCGTCTTGCTTTTGTCTTTTCGGGTGCCCCACCCTTGAGGTTTTACAAGGGTGGGTCTTCAACGAAGACTGTTCACTGAACGCTTCTCAGAAACGCTCGGCCCATGTCGCGGACCCGCGCCGCGCAGACCGGGTCGGAGACGTTCGCTTCGAGCGCGGCGTGAAAATACTCCGCAGCCTTAGCCTTGCGCCCAAGCTCCTCGTTCAGGTTCCCAACCAGCAGAAGAAACAATGGGTTATGCGGGTAGCGCACCGTCAAAGGCTCCGCCGCGGCAAGCGCCTGCTCGTATCTCAGGTCGTACTGGCGGATCAGGCTGGCCAGAATGAACCGCGAATCCACCGCCATGAACAAGCCCTGCTTCGCGCCCAACTCCATCTGCCGGATGCCTTCGTCCTTGTTCCCGCCGGGGATGCCCATGAAGACTCTCAGTAGTTTTACGATGGGCGACAGCGTTTCTACATAGTAGTTGTACACACCGAGGACAGCAGCCGCGTCCGCCTGCTGCGGATCGAGATCGAGCGCGCGCAGCATTTCCGCGCGTCCCTTCACCGCCGCGCGCGCCACGTTGCGATTCTCCCCGCGCAGGCCGTAGACGCGGGCCCGCAGCGCGTAACCCAGCCCGGCATACACATGCATCTCGGCCGTTTCGGACTTGGCGAGCAGCGCTTCGGCAGCCTCGATTTCCCGGCCGGCGACCACGAGGTACGCCTCGTCGCCGGGGTCCCGGCCGCGCTTCCACGCGTCCATCATTCCGTAGCGGATTTCGCACGACGCGCAGTAGCGCTTCCACCACAGCGCCTCAGCTTCGAGCAGGTATCCCAGCGGATGATCGGGCATCTCTTTCTGCACGCGCCGCGCGATGGGGATCGCGGCAGGCAGCGCGACGCTTCCGGCGCGAGTCGCAATCGGCAGGATCGCGAAAAGGATTGCCGCAAGAATTACCCCCAAAACGAGGAGCACCCGGGCACGCAGCTGGTGGGACAGGCACTCCTGCCTGTCTGCTTTTGCGCTACCGCCGGTTGCCCATCTCGCCTGTCGACAAAGGGCGAAGGCTTGCTCAAGAACAGCAGCGAAGCTCGTTCCCCTCATTTCACCCGCTTCAGCCAGCCGGCCAGCCATGACGCGGTAACGTACATCACGAAACATTCCAGCGCAAAGGGAAGAAACCCGAGGTAGCCCGGCGCGGGCATCTCGAAGATTTTCCATCCCTGCCCGATGGGGAAGATGTAGTGCCATTTCGCCGCGGCCCAGTTGTTCCAGAACTCCCAAAGCCACCCGCACACCCATCCCGCCAGAAAAAATCCGTAGACGCGCCGCCGGAAACCCTCGGAAAGATCGCCGAGGAGAGAAGGCAGCCCCAGGCGCTTGTTCACCGGATCGAGCAGCAGAATGAAGCCGATCCACACGGGCAGAAATAGATAGGACGCGAGGCGCTGCGGCACCACCAGCGGCAGCGCGAGGCAAGCCGCCCCGCAGCCGATCAGAATATTTTCCGCGGACGCAGAAATTTTCCACGGCGTCCCCGGAAGCGGCGGAAGAATCGCCTGCACCAGGTCGGAGGTCTCGAAAATCGCCGGCGTGATCGTAGCGAAGGACCAGCCGTAGCCCAGCAGCGCCCCCGTCCACCCAGCCGGCACGCCCGTGTACACCCAGTTCCGCAGCCGCAGATTGTACGCCTCGAAAATCAGCCACAGCGGAACCGACAGCAGCGCCATGCGCGCCACCGTAACCGGCGCGTCATTCAGCCGCGAACGGTTGGTAAGCGCCAGCACCGCGCCGTCCGCGATCAGGATGTAAGCGCTCCAGGCAATCGGCGTAAAAAACGTGGCCACCGGCTCCACGCGGTGAAACATCAGCCATTCCGCGCCCGCCAGCGCCGCCAGCCCCAGCCATCCATGCGCCGGAAAATCCCGCCGCCGTCGCGTAGTGAAGTAGCCGACAACCAGCGCGGCAACGGTAGCCAGCGTGATCCCGACTCCGATTGCAACCATGCCAAGATATTACAGTCGCCAACGTGAACGGCGGAAGCGAAGATCAGAGTTTTTCTGGCTGAGCTGCAACTATTCTAGCCTGCTTTAGAGATCGATTAACATCTGACCTGGTGTTGTCAGAATATGGGGCTTAATTTCTAAATACGCATGGAACGCCGGATGTATTCGAAATCGTCGAACTCCGTTGGTTGTTTCCGTGGCTGTCTTCTGCGCCATTATGGAAGTTTTTCGTTCGTCCTGCTCATCGTATAGAAACTCGAAACGGTTCGGCGCGACTTCAAAACCGAGAAAGGTCAACTCTCCGAACAGACGGATGACAACCTCCAAGGCAACGTCCGTGATTCCAGCCTCAGCTAACTTTTGGAGAATATCGCGCTCTGTAATGATTTCGTCTCACCCTCGCCTCGACGATCAGAGAGTCCAAGGCAAACCGTGAGTATTGCTTTTCTCCATCGATGAGATCCTTTTCGGCCACTCGAGTCCGGCCACGATTCACCGCGAACTGAAGCGCTGATTTGATCAGATAGATGAGATCCCGAGGTCTAGGAAGGATGCGACGGCCGATGTACTCCCACGTAGGGATACCACCCACTGTCCCGACGAAATACCGCTCCCAGACTTCTTGCGGCAACTTAATGTCTGTCGAGGATTTCATCAAGCGCTCTTCGATGACCCTCTTTAGCAAGTCAGGATCGGCCCAGATGATCGATCGCATAGGAAGCTTATCGGGTTCTCTTGCGAATTGGAGCATTGCGGTGTAAATATCGCTCCGAAGGAAGAGGGCGAAAGACAAGTTCACCTGAGCGCGGCCCGAGGCATTGCGCTCAAACTCGTCTGCGACGCGTCGGCTGACGCTCAGCAGGCCGAACAATAGCTCGCTAAGTAACGCCAATTCATCATGGGTATTCCACGCTTTGTCCAGGTTATCGATTAGCACGCTGACCCTAGCTTTTTTCTTGAGCACCTCGCCCAGCAAAACGCGAAGCCGCGAAAGCATTTCGTTGTGGAGAAGCTCGCTAATTTTTAAGCGTCTGCCCTCTGTGGACGCGCTATGTAGTTCGCGAAGGCGGGCAACAGCGGTGTCTAGACGATTCGAAAAGTCCGGCGAAATCAAAGATTGATATTGCTCGACGAACTCGCACAATGCTGTTTCGTCCGGAGTGCGCACGTAATAGTCCGGTTTGCCAAGAAGCTCGTCATATACACTCTTGGTTAGTTCGGTATACAGGAGGAATTTCCAAAAGCTCTCTATCAAATACCCTTCATCGGCTCGCGAAAGCTCGTGACGAAGGATGTCCATTAGACCTTCGAGTTCGTAGCCTACAGGCTTAATGACAGACACGTGATTGCGCGGGTCGGCTTGGAGCGCCTCTGTAAGGGCGTAGAGCGTTGCGGTCTTACCGGCTCCTTTGCGGCCCACCACAATCGAATATCTTGAGTTAAGAGTCTCGGTGTATATAGCGGTGGGTACGAAGTAGTCTGGAAGGGAATCGGACTCGAACTCAGCCACCGGTTCGCCAACGGTGATGTCACGCAAGCCAGCCTGTGCTCGTTGTTCTGCCCGGTAGGCAGTCACCTGTGTTATGCGTCGCTCGTACTGCTGAACATGTGGCAGCGACCAGCTGGCGAAAATGGACTCCGCTTCCGCGGCTGTACGGTGGGTTCGAAGGAGATCGTGATAGTCGAGAGGTGACTTATAAGGTTCGTGAGCGAGCATCAGCAGGGGCCTTGCCAGACCGTGTGCGAGTCCAGCGACGAGCGCATGTTTTGCATTGTGCAGTTGCCAGTTCTGGTGCCCATTGGAAAGAAAATGGCACACTACGGCAAACGCTGAGGTGACCTGCTGCACGTACCACGGAAACGGCTGTAGGCGAACCTCTTGCGGGTCGTCAATCACTGACCGTATCGGTCCTGACGATACGCGTCTGGCTAAACGCATGGAAGCTTCGGTGTTCAAATCGCACCGCAGGTATAGAAGAGCATCCTTCTTACTTGGCGGTCCTGCGGCCCTCAGCAATTCATCGTAAAGATTCTGATTTGGACTCTCATAAGGCTTATCCAAGTAGAATCGTCGCTCGATGTCCCTGCTGTTGTTATAGGGCGCATATCCCACGTTTAGGAGCAATTGGAACTTATCCCAGTCGCGCCGCGCGTGCTCTATGTCGGGATTGAGTAGTAGCCAAATGCGTCTCTTATGGGCAATCGCATATCCCAACTCAAACAGGACGTTGGGGTTCAGCCCCGTGAGATCCGCAATGAATATCTCGCGGCTCTTGATCTCATCGCAGATCGCGCTGATCATTACCCGGCCGCTGACGGCGAGACTTGTCCAACCGCAGATGTCAACAACGCGACCAGCTTGAATGTTGGTGATAGCCATCTCGATCGATTCCGCTCGATCGGCGGGTGAGGATGGATATGCGACAAAGCAGCGAATTAAATTGGTGCCAGCAACTTGTTCGGCCATTGTTTTTCCGAGGAAAGGACCAGAAATCGAACCCCGAGTACTCCAAGGTA
Source organism: Candidatus Acidiferrales bacterium (assembly GCA_049516275.1). Classification (GTDB taxonomy): domain Bacteria; phylum Acidobacteriota; class Terriglobia; order Acidiferrales; family UBA7541; genus Palsa-295. Next base: position 24,331 of record JBEKTG010000002.1, on the reverse strand, counting down.
GAGAGCGATAACCAGTTTGTCAACCAACTGTATATATCGTTCGTCATTGTTAAGCCGGAGGCAACGAACCAGCGGTGCCTGCAAGAGCGAAAAGAGACAGCGTCGCTTTGGGATGGCCACGAAGTGCAAAGGCGGGAGCCTATGGCAACTACGCGCGAATCCCCCGCCCGCGTAGTTGCCGCTACGGAAAATCAGTAGAACTACGCGCTTTTTGTCCTCATATAGATGCAGTTTGAAGTATTGGAATACCCTCAATTGAAAGTATGTTTTGAGGCCCCGCAGGCGGTAAACGTCCACCCAATCTGCTAAAAAGCGCCTCGCCGAATCACGCGTCCGCCGCTTGCAAATGTGAAGAGAGATCCTCGTCGCTGCACTCTGTCGGGATGACAACGAAAGGCAACGGCAAGAACAACGGCGACCGCTAAGGCGAAGGCAATATTCGGGCGCGGTTTGCTATGCTGGAGCGCCTTTCAAACCAGTGGCGAGCGATCGAGAACCAGTGGCGAGTGACTAGTGAGTACGGACGACGGGGCAAAACTTGAGCGCGGGCTGGGGCTGATCGAAGCCACGTCACTCAACGTGACGTTCATGGTGGGGATCGGGCCGTTCGTGGTGATCCCGCTGATGGTGCAGGCGATGGGCGGGCCGCAGTGCCTGATTGCGTGGGTGATCGGGGCGGCGCTGGCGTTGATGGACGGGTGCGTTTGGGCGGAGCTGGGCGCGGCTATGCCGCAGGCCGGGGGAAGCTACGTCTTTCTGCGCGAGGCTTACGGGCCGGGGAAGTGGGGCCGGCTGCTCTCCTTCCTTTATATCTGGCAGACGCTTTTTCAGGGGCCGCTGAGCGTGGCTTCGGGGGCGCTGGGATTCGCCGGATATTCGAGTTACCTGATTGCGAAGTCCGCCCGCGCGAGCAGCCTGTTGCAGCCGTTCGGGTCGCACGCGGACAGCTTCATCGCTTCGGCGGCGGTTGTCGTCGCGGTGGTGCTGCTCTATCGCCGCATCGCGACCATCGGGAAAATTTCCGTGGCCCTTTGCATCATCGTGGTGGGGACGATTCTGTGGCTCATATTTGGAGGCGCGACGCACTTCAACCCCAGCCTGGTGCTCACGTTTCCGCCGGGGGCGTGGAACTTTTCGTGGATACTGCTGGCCGGGCTGGGGCACGCGTCCGTGCAGGCCGTTTACAGTTACCTGGGCTATTACAATGTCTGCAATCTCGGCGGGGAGATGAAAGATCCGGGGCGGAATATCCCCCGCGCGATCTTCATTTCCATTATTGGCATCGCGGTGCTTTATTTTGCGATGCAGACCAGCATCCTCGGCGTGGTGCCGTGGCAGGAAGCAGCTAAAACAAAGGCTGTCGTGAGCCTTTTCGTCGAAAAGGTGTACGGGAGCGGCTGGGCCACCGCGGCCACATGGCTGATTTTGGTGACTGCTTTCGGGTCGATTTTTTCCGCCACGCTGGGATACTCGCGCATTCCGTACGCCGCGGCGCTGGACGGCAACTTTTTTTCGGTTTTCGGGCGCGTGCATCCCGTGAAGCGCTTCCCTTATATTTCTCTGCTGGCGCTCGGGGGCACGGCCATTGTTTTCTGCCTCGCGCTGAGCCTGGGCCAGGCGATTCGCGCTATCCTCGCGATGCGCTGCCTCGTCCAATTCGTGGCGCAGGCGTTCGGGTTGATTCTGCTGCACCGGCGCTGGAAAGCCGATGCGTTTCCCAACCGCTGGCCTTTTCGGATGTGGCTATATCCCGTGCCCGTCGGGATCGCGATTGCCGGCTGGCTGGCTATTTTTGTCTCGACCGGGCGCAAGCCCATGCTGGCATCGCTTGCGGCCGCAGCCGCTGGTATAGTCCTATATTTGGCGAGGGCGCGGTACCTGGGGCAATGGCCTTTTGATGCGCGCTCTGCGAAGCCCATTGTCGAGACCGTTTAGAATGCAGCATCGAGCTACCTAGAGCCGATTTGGAGAATGCTTGTGAGTGAATCGACGACGCAGATGAACCGATTGACGCTGCTGCCGATTCTCGCCTGCCTGGTCCTGCTCGCGGGCGTGGACGCGGCCGCGCCCACTTCTTCGTCGTCGCTGCAGGAGACCGTCGAGGCGATCCAGAAGTCGCGCGTCGCCAGCCGCATCCTCTTTATCACCGCGCATCCCGACGACGAATCCTCCGGCCTGCTGGCGTATCTCTCGCACGGGCTGGGCGCCGACGTCGCGCTGCTGACGATCACCCGGGGGCAGGGCGGCCAGAACGCCATCGGCCCCGAGCAGGACGGCCAGCTGGGGGTGATCCGCACCACCGAATTGCTCGCGGCGGACAGCCACTACGGCGTCCATCAGTTTTTTACGCGCGCGCTCGACAACGGCTTCTCGAAGAGCCCCGACCAGATGCTCAAGTACTGGGGCGATCTACCAGTCGAGGATATGGTGCGAGTGATTCGGACATATCGCCCGCAGGTGGTTATCAACGGATGGGGCGGCGAACACACCGGCCACGGCCAGCATCAAGCGAGCGGAATACTGACGCCGAAGGCGGTGGCGGCGGCGGCCGATCCCAAGGCGTTTCCGCAACAGATTGCCGAGGGATTGACGCCGTGGAAGGTGACGGCGGAGGTGCGGCTCGCGGGCCGCGTGGACCCCGGGTCGAACAAGCCTGCGGAACTGCCGGCTGGGGCTGTGCCGATGCCGCTTACCGATGTGTCGCCGGTGTGGGGCAAGAGCTATATCGAGATGGGCATGGACGGGCGGGCTGAGCACCGGTCGCAGGGAACGCCGGCGCTCTTCAGCAGCAACATTTTTAGGCGGCCGCAATATCTGGTTGGCGAGGACGAAAAGGGCGTTGTGCCGAACTCGTTCGACCCGCATGTGCTGGATGAGCCGATCATTGCGCTTTCCGACCGCTTCGCGAAATTTCGCGCGTCGCTGGAACCTGTGCTTGCCGCGGTGGATCGCGATTTGGCCGCCGCGGAGAAATCGGCGCTCAACCTGGACCGCGAGGCGGCGGCGAAGTCTCTAGCGGACGCTGGCAAGCAAGCGGCTGCGCTCGAAGGCAAACTGCCGTCGGCGAGTAGCGGGGAAGAGGCGGCTGCGGCGCGTTGGGAAATTGCGCGACTGCGCGAAAGGATCGACCGCGCGCTGGCGGCCGATGTTGCGCTGCCGCTGGGCACGCAGGCGGATCGCCACGAGCTGGTTGCGGGCGAGAAATTTTCGGTGGACGTGATTCTCGCGGGCAAGGCGGCGGTGCCGGTGACGTGGGCGCTCGACAAATCGAGCCTGGTGCTGCCGCCGGGATGGAGTGCGGCGCCTGAACCCGTGAAAGACACGGGAAAAGGTAACCGGGATAACAACAACAGCACGCCACGGTTCAGCATTGCGATTCCCGCCGATGCGAAAGTCCCGAGTGCGCCGGGCGATGCGGTGCTGCCGTTTCCTCCGCCGCTGGTGACGCTGGCGTTGCCCGTCACGGTAGCGGGCTATGAATTCAAAATCGAGCAAGGGGTGGAATCGAGCATCGCCAAGACTACGGGCATCGAGACGTATCCGCTGGAACTGGTTCCGGCGGTTACGCTCACCGTGGACCCTACGCAAATCATGGTGCCGGTGAAACGCGATACCGCGCCCGTAACGCTTTTTGCGCGGGTGCGCTATCACGGAACGAAACCCGCAAAGGTGGATGTGGGGCTCGACGCGCCGCCGGGATGGAAGGCTCCGGCGCTTCAGCCGCTGGAGTTCTCCGGCGCGGGAGATCAGTTGATTCGTTACGTGGTAGCCGCGCCGAAGGATGTTGCGCCCGGGGCTTATCCGCTGCACCCCTACGCGCGACTGGGAGACGAGACTTTCCGCGCCTCGCTCGAGCCTATTCCGACGCTGCCGACGCGCGACTGGAGCCGCTCCGACGACGCCACCGCGCACGTGCTCGACTTGAATGTGCCGGCCGGGCTGCGCGTGGGATACATCGCCGGGGACAACGACGCGCTTCCCGAGACGCTGCGGCAGATCGGCATTCAGGTGGATATGCTCGACGAAGTGGCCGTGGCGTTCGGCGATTTGAGCGGCTACGACGCGATCCTCGTGGGGATTCGCGCTTACGAACTGCGCACCGACTTGGCGCGGATGAATTGGAAGCTGCTGGACTACGCGAAGAACGGCGGCACGCTGGTGGTGGAATACCAGCGCGATTTTCAGTGGAACAAGATGCTGCCCGCGCCGTTTCCGGCAAAGATGGCGGACCAGGGGCTTCGCGTGACCGATCCGAATTCGCCGGTGCGTTTTCTCGCGTCGGAAAATCCGCTGCTGAATACGCCGAACAGAATTACTGCCGCCGACTTCCAGGGTTGGATCCAGGAGCGCGGCCTCTACTTCTGGAGCACGTTCGGATCTCCCTATGAAGCGGTGCTCGGCCTCAAAGATGGCAGCGAGCCGGAAACGAATGGAAGCCTGGTGTACGCGCGGGACGGCAAGGGCGTCTACATCTACACGGGTCTGTCGTTCTTTCGCGAGCTGCCAGCCGGCGTGCCGGGAGCCTACCGGCTGTTCGTCAACCTGATCAGCCAGACTCGGCACGCGCAGGCTGAATGACGGACGGTGGGGCGTCTTCGCACGGCGCTTCCGACAACGAGATTCAGTATCCTTCCACACATCCCCCTCTCCTTCCTCGAATGGTAAAGATTCCCGGGGGATTTTTCCTCATGGGCAGCGAGAAGGGCCAGGATAACGAGCGGCCGGTTCATCGCGTCTGGCTCGATGAATTCGCGCTGGCCGAGTGCCAAGTGACCCATGCCGAATACGCGCAATTTCTTGCCGCTACGGGCCACGCGCAACCACCGCATTGGGACGATCCGGAGTTTTCGCATCCCGAGCAGCCCGTGGTCGCGGTCTCCTGGTTCGACGCTGTTGCGTACTGCGAATGGCTCAGCAGCGAGGCGGGGCGCCGCTTTCGGTTGCCCACCGAGGCTGAATGGGAGCGGGCTGCGCGCGGAGGCGTGGAACAGAATGACTATCCTTGGGGAGACAGTTCGCCGGAATCGCTGCCGAATTATTTTGCGCGATGGAAGACCGGACCCGAGCCGGTGGGCGCGGCGGAGCGAAATGCGTTCGGGCTTTGCGACATGGGAGCGAACGTTCACGAGTGGTGCGCGGACTGGTTCAGCGCGGATTACTACGCCGCGTCGCCGGATCGCAATCCACGGGGGCCCGCGCAGGGGGCACGCCGTGCGTCGCGAGGCGGCTCGTGGCGGCACTATACCAAAGTTTCGCGCTGCGCGGCACGATCGAGCATCCCGCCTGGGTTTCAATATGCCGATTATGGATTTCGCGTGGCGAGCGATTCGCAATAGGAGAGTCAGAGGAAGGTGATCGGTGGCGCGATGGGCATCTGCTACGCGGCACCGACCCTTGAAATGAAAACCTCAAGGGTGGGGCACCCGCAAAGGCACTCGTTCGCGGCAGCTCATCGGGCTTAGAGGACTTCGACTAGAACTAGCGAGACGTCGTCTACCGGGGGGCCTTCGCGCCACTCGGCTACGCGGTCGAGGATGCCCTGCTTCATTTCGTGGAACGGCAGGAGGGCTGCTTCGCGGACGAATTTCTGCACGCCGGGGACGCCCAGCATTTCGCCTTGGGCGTCGAAGACATCGGTAATGCCGTCGGTGTAGAGGACTACACGGTCTCCGGGGTGGAGGTCGGCCGAGAGGGTGCCGTCGACATCCACGGCTTCCGGTAGCGCGCCTAGCACCATGCTTCTGGATTCGAGCAGGATGGGCTCCTCGCCCGGGGTGACGATCATGGCCGGGGGATGGCCGGCTCCCGCGAAAACCATGCGGCGGCCGTCGCGCTCGATGCGGGCGGCTGCGAGCGTGAAGAAGAAGACCGAGCCGCCAATGTTCTGCATCACGAACTTGTTGAGCTGCTGCAGCATATCTCCGAGCGGCGCGCCCTTGCGCAATTGCGTCGCTGTTTCCGTGTAAATGCGGTTAGCCACGAGCGCCGAGCCGATGCCGTGCCCGGAAACGTCGCAGACCAAAAGGTTCAAGTGCTCACCATCGAGCGGGCTTACCAGGCCGAAATCGCCGCCGATGGACCGCACCGGGTGGTAGTAGGTATCCACGCGCAAGCCGCCCCACACCATCGATTTCGGCGCGAGGCTCTGCTGCACGCGGGCGGCCAGGGCGAGATCCTCGTCCATTTCTTTCTGGCGGAGTTCGAGTCGGCCGTTGGCGTCGCGCAACTGCGCTTCGGCGCTCTTCTGGTCGGAAATATCGGTGAATGTGACGATGGCAAATTCGCGGCCGTCGGGGTCTTCGAGCCTGCGGGAACTCACGATCACGGGCAACCGGCTGCCGTCTTTCAGGGGAAGGACGAATTCAAAGCGGTTGCGGCCGGTTTCCACGGAACGTTCGATCTGCTTCAGAATAAAAGCGAATTCCTCGGGCGTGTAAAAATCCGAGGCCACGTGGCCGACCAAGTCCTCCGAGGGCCTTTCGATCATTTCCACAAAGCAGGAATTGACAAAGAGGATGCGATTGCAGTCATCGGTGATGATGACGCCCTCGTTGAGCGATTCGAGCAGTCCCTCGACGGGTTCAAGCCATTCCGGACGTTCGACGCCCACCGGATTGTGTCCCTGAGTCATGGTTCCGATCTGCCGGTTCCAGGCCACCTCTTGCGCTATTCGATGCGATGCTACGGCCTTTGGGTCCATCTATAAAGCTCTATCGCACTGCAATAGTCAGGAAAACGGAAGGCGATTCTCGGGACGGCTCGTTATGGGTAGAGGGTAGGTTTGGAGGCGCATCTTACGCCGCACAGGCGAGAGTGCGTGTGCCACCCCGCATGCCATCGGGTGGATTTGCGCTCGAGAGGTTATGTAACTAAGATAGATACTGTATACAGAGGAGAATACACGTGGCGCAATTCTTGAGGACGTCGAATCCGGCTCTAAACGATCAGGTGTTCCGCGGCGAGGGCGCCGCCTTCGGCGCGGCCATGACGGTGCAGGGCACCGTCAACAAAACGGGAATTCTTTTGCTTTGCACGGTGGCTACGGCCGCCTGGGCCTGGAATATCTTTCTGCATTCGCACTCGGCCCAGGCCGTGGGGCCGCTGGCGCTGGTTGGGGTGATCGGCGGGCTGGTTTTTGCGTTTGCAACCATCTTCAAGAAGACCTGGGCGCCGGTAACCGCGCCGATCTACGCGCTGTTCGAGGGGCTGGTGCTGGGCAGCGTTTCGGCGATCCTGGAAGTGCGTTTCCCGGGGATTGCCATTCAAGCGGTGAGCCTGACGTTCGGGACCATGGTGGCGCTGCTGCTGGTCTATCGCTCCGGCCTGATTCGCGTCACTGATAACTTCCGGACGGGCATTTTCGCAGCAACCGGGGGTATTGCCATCTTCTACCTGATTGAGATGGTGCTGGGCTTCTTCGGGGTACACTTCACGGCCGTGATCGGCAACGGCGCGATTGGAATCGGATTCAGCGTGTTTGTGGTGATCATCGCCGCCCTGAACCTCGTGCTCAATTTCGATTTCATCGAAAACGGGGCGCGAGCGGGGGCTCCCAAGTACATGGAATGGTACGGGGCTTTCGGGATGATGGTCACGCTGATCTGGCTCTATTTCGAAATCCTGCAACTGCTGTCGAAGCTGCGGAGCCGCAACTAGACCCTTTCTCCCTTGTCGCCTACAACGTCCCGTAAGAATGACCGCAAGAACCGCCCGCTCGGCGCGCGATTTCGGCGCGCGCTGAGCTATGCGGCGCGGCTCCACGCTACCCAATTCCGTAAGGGAACCACACGGCCGTATCTCGCGCACCTTCTGGGTGTGACCTCGACGGTGCTCACGCATGGCGGCGACGAGGATGAGGCGATCGCGGCACTGCTGCACGATGCCGTGGAGGACCAAGGCGGGAAACGGCGGCTCAGGGAAATCCGGCGGAAGTTTGGCGAACGGGTCGCGCACATCGTCGAGGGATGCACCGACGCCGATACCGAGCCGAAACCGCCCTGGCTCGAACGAAAGAAGAAATACCTGGAGCATCTGCGCGATGCAGATTCCTCGACACGCCTGGTGTCGGCGGCGGACAAACTTTACAACGCTCGCGAGATTCTCTCCGATCTGCGAACCCATCGCGATTCGGTGTGGTCGCGCTTCAAGGGTGGTAAAGAGGGGACGCTGTGGTATTACGACGAGGTTGCGAAAATCCTTCGGGCCGGCGGTCCGAGCGAGCTCGTTGAGGAACTGGACCGCGTAGTGGCAGAGCTGCGGAGCGCGGCGCGAGAGCGGCGCTGAGCTGAGGGGCCGCATCGGATCTCTGGCCCACTGGCCTCCCGCCTGTATTCCGCGAACTACAGTAGATCGTGTAGTGCGCGACCTCATCGGTAACGTTTTCACCCCGACAAAACCAACGGCTGCGCTGTAATCCCTTCCCCTCCGCACTAACCTTATTACTTTCAGATATATAAACACCAGTCCTGCTGGCCAACCGAATGCACTACAAGCATCGAGAATACGGTGCCAGTAACGGTGGGTTGGGCATTTGAGGGAGTGCATGTGAAAAGGAAATTCGGGCAAGCAGCGGGCGGGCGCAGTCGTGCGAATTCGGAGAGCGGATACACGTTGGTCGAGTTCGTGGTGACCGCGATCATCCTGATGACCATCGCCGCCATCGGCATTTATCAACTGAGACCGACCTGGCAGGACCAACAAGCGAATGCCGGAATGGACCAGGTGAAATCGACGCTGCGGCAGGCGCGGGAGACGGCAGTCGCCCAGAGGCGGTCGATCGTCGTCAAGTTCGCAACCGCGGGTACGTCTCCCTGCACAGGAACCGGAACAAGCAACTGCGTCGAGCTGTATGAAATGGTGGTTTCGGGTACCACGCAAACGCAGGCTGCCAGCCCGTACCTCACCATAATGATCGAGAACGGCGTCTCATTCGGCACCTACACCGGCGAGACGGACACGCCGGACGCCTTCGGGATTCCCGGCAGTGGCGGTGTGATGTTCAACAGCATCTCCGGCGGGCCCTCCGGGATGATGTTTCAAAGCAACGGCTCGTTTACCGACAGCACCGGCAACCCAATCAACGGCACCGTGTTCCTGATCGCGGCGGGGGTAAACAACTCGGCCCGCGCGGTGACGGTGCTCGGCAATACGGGGCGCATACGTTCCTACAGAAATAGCACTTCGGGGTGGTTCCAATGAGAGCAAGAGGACAGAGAAACACCGCAGCGGAGCAGCGCCGGGAGACCGGCTTCACGCTCATCGAAACGATGATCGCGATCGTCGTGCTTTCGATAGGAGTCCTCGGTCTGGCGGCGATGCTGGCGGACGGGCTGGCATACATGAGCATGTCGGAATACGACTACATCGCGCAGGAAAAGGCCTCGGAGGCGATCGAATCGATCTATACCGCCCGCAACCTGGGGCAGGCGACCTGGGGCACGATCTGCAACGTGGGGTCGACGGTCTGCGCAAACGGAATATTCCTTTCGGGCGCGCAGACGCTGTGTGACCCGGGGCCCGACGGAATCGTCGACACAGCCGACGATTTCAGCGGCAGCGCTTGCAGCGTGCAGGCGGATGCTGTTCTGCTGCCCGGGTCGGGGGGCACTTACAGCAGCAGCCCGCAAAGAATACCGCTGACCACGTTCAACTTTCAGCGAACGGTCACGGTTTCCGCCGTCACCGGCAATGCCAACCTGCGGACCATTACGGTGCTCATCACCTACAAAGCGGCCCGCTTCAGCAGGTCGTACCAGATGGTTGCGACCATCTCGAATTTCTCGTAGCGAGGGGCGAATGACCGATCCAAAAACAAACCGTGAAGCGGGATTCACCCTCCTCGAGGTGCTGGTAGCGACGACGCTGATGCTGGTGATTCTGGCGGCGACGCTGGGCACGCTCACCGATGCGATACACGCCACCGAAGGCGTCACGCTGATGGCGGACACTCAGGAAAACCTTCGCGCCGGCATGAATTACATCCAGAGGGACCTTGTGCAAGCCGGCGAAGGATTGCCGCAATCGGGAATCACGATCCCGAATACCGGCGGCGTGAGCGCCGTAAACCGTCCCGGGCCTTCGGGAATTGGCACGTTTCCGACTTCGTGGACGGTGCTTCCCGACATTTCTCCGGGAAACCAGCTTGGCCTCACCACGACCGCGTCGGGCGTCGCGACCGACATGATTACCGTGATTTATGCGGATAACACGCTGCTCGATTCCAACGGACACTGGCTCAACGAATACCCGATCAACACTCCCGGAGGGGGAACGAACTGCTCGGGGGCGACGCCTACGCCGAACGGGACGATCTCAACTTCGGGATCGACAACGACGATTACGTTCGACTCCACCTGCGTCAACATCAACACGGGGAACACCGCGCTCGCCGTGGGCGACCTGATCATGCTGCAGGCCAATGGAGGCGGCATGGCGCTGCTTTCGGTATCGTCGGTGAACCTGGCGAGCAACCAGATCGTGTTCAATTCCACCACCGATCCGTTTGCGCTGAACAGCTCGGGCAAAACCGCGGGAACGATCGCACAGATTCAATCGCCGGCCGGCTCGGGAACCTATACCACCACGACGGCCACCCGGGTCTGGATGATCACGTACTACATCGCGAATTCCACGGGGAGCGCCGGGAATCCAGCGGTGCCCATGCTGATGCGCCAGGTGAATATGAGAGCGGCCCAGCCGGTGGGCGAAGTGATCGAGAACATGCAGTTCTATTACGACGTGCTGACGGCCGGATCAAGCCCGCCCTCCGTCACTCCCGAAGTGGCTAATCCGACCGCGGCGCAATTGCCCTACGTGCGGGATGCGTACGTGCTGCTGTTTGCCCGCTCGGAGAATCCCTTCAGCGTGAGCCATCAGTATTTCCGGAACAATCTGGAAACGGTAGTGAACATTCGCAGCCTGAACTTCTACAACGAGTTCCGGTGAGGCGGGAAATGCGGCTTCCGACTTTCATGGCAGAAATTCCTAGAAGGAGATCGTCCGTGAGCAAACGCAGGGACAAGGGAATCGCGCTGGTTACGACGCTTCTGATTCTGCTGCTGATGTCCACGATGATTGTGGGCTTGTCGTGGCTGGTGATGGGCGACCAGAAACTCGGCGGAAACAGTTCCGACCGGCAGCTGGCGTTCTACGGGGCGGAGTCCGGGCTGGAAGCGCTGACGTCCGGGCTTGAGAATACGTTCGATGCGAACTATGCGCCGACGGCATCGGCGATCAGCGGAATCGTATCGGCGGCGCCCGTGAACCTTGTGCCGGGCGTGCAATATCTCTCCATCGGCAGCAACACCAACGGGTCAGGCTATTCCATTACGTTCCCCACGGATGTTAACGGGAATCCGAAATCGAGTTATCACACGATCGCAACGGGACAATATGCCGGACTGGTTGGGCTAACCACTCCCTACACGCTCAGCGCGATTGCGCACACGACAAACGGATCGGAAGTGAAGCTGGTGCGGCAGGTGCAGACGGTCGGGATTCCGCTTTTCCAGTTCGGCTTTTTCTCGGACTCGGACCTGGACTTCTTCGCGGGTCCCAACTTCAGCTTTGGCGGCCGCGTACACACAAACGGCAATCTCTGGCTGGCGGAAGGCACCGGCAACACGCTCACGCTCTCCAACAAAGTGACTGCGGTGGGGGAGGTGATTACCTCGAACCTGGAGAACGGATGGCCGAGCAGCAGCAATTACACCGGGGTGGTGGACATCACCACAAACCCAGGGTCCAGCAGTTACGCGGACCTTACGGCTCGGACGCCATTTCAGAGCGCCTTAGGAACGACGAACTGGATAGGCAATGTGGGGAGCTTCGACGCCACCTTTACCTCGATGGCGGGCACTTGGTTCAACGACAACATTGCCGTGGGCCCGGAAGGCACAGGCGTAACAGCGCTCAACATGGCGATTGCCACGCCGGCGATCGGCGGGCAGTCGATCGACATCATTCGGCGGCCGGTGCAGGGCGAGAATACATCCGCCCCCGCGAAACTGGCGGAGCGATACTATGCCCAGACGAGCTTGAGAATCCTGCTTTCCGACTACGGCGCATCCGGGGGCTGTACGGATAGCGATATCAGCAGCACCAGCTCCAGCGCACTTCCGGGTCTGGGGACGAACGGCTCGAATCCGGCCACGCCAATCGACCTGGCAACCCTGGCGTGGACCTCGGCGGGTCCACCGGCGGGAAACGGCAATACGACGCTGCCTTATTCCGCTCCGCCCAGCTGGATCCAATCAACCGGCAACGCGGGGGTGTCCATCTTCCCCATGCCGACTTCCAACGCTCAAGGTGGCGCAAACTACACCGCGACCGACGGCTACTGGGTTACTAGGTGGTACCCGATCATCACGGGATGCATCAAGATCGACGCGCAAAGCAAGACGAGCCCCGGTACATGGACGGACGTGACGGCTGAAATTCTGAAGCTGGGCTGGACCGGGCGGAACATCAACCCACAGGTTGGCTACCACGGGGTGTCCTTTGGGCCCGCCAACTCCTGGCTTGAGCCGAATCTTTCGGCGGAAGCGGCCGGGGTGGTGCTCTGGAGCGGCATAGGACAAATAGCCGCATCGGGCCCGACCGCAAACAGCGTAATGACGGTGGGCTGCACCGATCCAAGCCCCAATGCCGTGATCCGGCTGTCGCGAATTCGCGACAATCCCTCGAACGCCACCGGAGGTGCCGGGAACGCCAGCAACAATTATTGCGGCAATAATCCGAGTTCGAATGCCTGGTCGAACGGAGCGAATCAGACCGCGAAACAGTGTTCGGGCAGCGCGAATGTGCTGAGGGATTGCCCCACGACGCTGGGCACTGATTTTTGGCCCATGGCGCTGTTCGATACGCGAGAAGGAGTGTTTAGGGATGCCGCGCCCAGCACGGGTCAAGTGACGCTGGCCGGCACGATGTATTACGTCGAGCTCGACGTCGCCAACCTTGAAAAGTGGTTCGCCGGAACGATTGGAAGCAGCGGGACGTCGGCGAACAACACCACAGGCTATTCGGTCTATTTCTCAGACCGGCGCAGCGAGAAGCAGGACCCGAATCCGCCCGCCTCCGTCGGCACGACTTCGGTGCTCACGGGGGGATATGGATACGACGATTTTGTGAATCCTTCGAGCGGCAGCGGCTGCCCGAGCGGCGTGCTCGATCAAGGCGAAGACGTGGAATCCGATTACGTGAACGGCGTGTCGCAAAATAGCGGGACGACCCCGCGAACCTACGGAAAAACTCCCGCCTACGACAACGCCGGCTCGGCATCCGTTTCCACGATCGCCAATATTACGACCGTGGCCGGACCTTTGGGCGATAATCCCAGCTGCTCGGGGAATCTCGCCACGCCCCTGGCAGTCGCCGACCAAACGCAGGACTTGCGCGAAAATCCCGAGCTCGTCTTCCGCCGCGCGCTGAAGCTTGTGGACGGCAGCACGATCAGCTCGGGCGCAACGTGCAACGGAGTGGCCTGCGGGCTGGCAGTGATCGCGGAGAATCCGGTATACATCCAAGGGGATTACAACAACCCGGGTCTAAACACCGGCTTCACCGGCACCGGGGTAGCGGCGTCGGTGATCGCGGATGCGGTTACCCTTCTTTCGGATGGCTGGAATGACGCGAACTCGTTTGCTTTTCCTTACAGTCCGGGTAATCGAACTGCCACGGATACGACCTATCGTGTAGCAGTCGTTGGCGGGAAGGAGGTTGCTTTCAAACAGCCTACCGTCGGCAGCCCGCCGGTGGACTTCGGCACCGATGGAGGTGCGCACAACTTCCTGAGGTACCTGGAAAACTGGACCAACCTCTATTACCAGGGCTCGATTGTCAGCATGTATTACAACCATCAGGCCGTAGGAACTTTCAAATGCTGCACGACCGTGTATGGCCCGCCCAACCGCGTCTACAATTTCGACAGCAACTTCCTGACGCCCAGCTTGTTGCCGCCGCTCACACCCATGCTGCGCGCGATCAACACGCTGACGTTCACGCAGGATCTGCTGCCGACGCAGTAGAGAGCTTTCCAGCAGCACCCAAGAGCGGCTCCCGTTCCACCGAGGGCCGCTTTTATTTTGGGGCGACCTGCAGCCCAAAACGTTCCGCCGCACGTGACTGCTAAGGTCCGGCGGCACGAATGCACGGGCCGAAATTTACGTTCGCAGCGTCAATCATGCCCGACGGGGCAAGTGCTCACGTCGGCCTGGGTGCTCTTCCAAATCATACTTGTCCTTCGGTCATAGTGCAGGTGCCGATACGGGTCGATTACGAAGCGACCCCAGTGGGACGCGAACTGATCGAAAATTGTCAACCCTTCTGGACCTGGGCTCTTTGGGAAGGTCGCGGCATTCGCGGCGGCTCGAGAGACCTTCGATTCGAACCCACAGCTAGTCGGTATAGGCTTCTGGCTTTCTTTCAGGAACTTCACAAGAGGGCCCCCTCCATGTGGCATTCGACGAGAAAATCCTTGGGTTCCCTTCCTGGGCCTATAAGATCCAGGAGAATCGCTCTGAAAGGGGACTGCCCGGTTAGCCTTGGAGAATATCGGGGCTGCTCTGGGCTACTGCGGATTAGGAGCGGACAGGGAGCATATAGGCGGACCGAATTCACGCCAATAAGGCCCGAAAATCGCGGTTTCTCCGATAATGATGGGAACCGAGAGCAATACTAAGACCTGCGCGGCGGTGGACGCAGTCGCGCAAAGAATAGTTCGCGCTGTTAGCAGGGAATTTGGGACTACACGACGACCCTCGAGTTGCATGGTGCCGAGAATTTCTCAACGCTTTCCGCAAGTAGTCCGGAGGTCGAGGAAAAATACAGGGAATCTCTCTCCTGTAGTCGAAGCCTGCTTGGGGACGTGCCAGCTATACGGGGGATTAATAACCAACAATCGAGCGTCAAAATGTTGGAGGAGTGACGGAATCTTGGATGGTTAGGACTCCGCCTTGCCCACTCCGACTCCTCAAGGTGAATTTGCTTCCGGGAAATCAGGCGCTCGCTTGCCGCCGCAATGTCCGCGAAATTGCGGAAAGCGCGGAAAAAATGGGAAGGTCCCGGGCCCTGAGTGGCTGCAGACCCGGGTTGCGTGGCGGGGGCTAGAAGACCTTTCAAGTTCAAGCGTGACGTGGCGTAGCTAGCGGACCGCTTAGTAATTCCAGTGCCGCGCCATAACCGTCGCCCTGAAGACCAACTGCAGGGACAGAACGACAAGCGCGTCAAAGGCCACGTCCAGCTTTTCCCGAATTGAATTTTGCTCGAGGGATGTGTTGGCCGTCTCGTTAGTTAGCAGCTTGCTCATCGCGAAGTCTCCGCTGGCCGGAATTGTTCGGCATATTCACTATTCGGCTCCCGATCGTGGAGAAAAGATCGGCCCCATCTTCGCTGCACTCGAAATAACCGAAATACCCTCCCGGAATGAGACTGGATAGTTGGCGAGCTATTTCTTGCGCTTGGGTCAAACACCTGACGGACGCCAGGTGCTGGGGTCTACCGTCTGCCTGAGCCATGAAGATGTCGAACATGAATCACCTCAAGGCAACTGCAATACAAAGGACTTCGTCTGGGGCGCCAAAATAAATGGCTGTGTTAAACAGCTGAGCCAAATAGCGATCTAAAGGAAATAGATTGGATGATTAGAGCCGGAAAAACTTCTTTGAGGTGTCTCATATATCTACAATTGTAAGAGGAGTAATACTCCAAAGAGCCCCCTTTTATTTCGGTGGACAATATAGCTGAACTGGTTGTGAACCTGGCCCGCCCGGATTAGTACGTACGGCGATCGGTTGGCCGGCCCTTAGTCCTTCACTCTCCGCTTTCAAAAAGGAACTCGATTTCGCCTTCGGATCACAGGTCTTTCAGAAAAAGTATATTTGCCCTTCGCTCATGGATTTGCCGGTGACACCGCGCACAGAGTGTAATCAGATTTTCCTCCACGTCACCGCCCAGCAAACTGCGCGGCTCTATATGATGGACATGAAGTTCGCGGGCGCGACCACAATTTTGGCAACGCCACCCGTCTCGCTTCAGTACTTTTTGGTGCAAGGTCCGGTAAGCCGCTAGTTCAAGTCGAAAACGTGGATGCTTTTGAGCCGTCATACGTTTTTCCGCAACCGCGAACGGGCTTCTAAAACCAGTGGCACCTAGTGACAGTTTCCATTACGGCTAAAGGGTCGGGCCTCGCTTTTCCAAACTCGCACCCGCTAGAAAGTCGGCGCAAATCATTTCCAGTGTGTAACCGCGCGAGTTGTCACTTCCCAGCATTAGAGCTGCTACTTCAAGGGCTTGCTCAATGACCGCGAGTTGGCTCTTGTACACCTTGAAATATATTAGCTCCCAGGGCTCTGACTCTTTGCCTGTCAGGTGCTTCTCGACTTCGCGCTCAAACTCTTCTCTGGGAAGTTCCCTGGCTTTGTGCACCCAGGGTGCACTATCAAAGTTCTCTCCCTCCCGTCGGGCCACCTTCACCATCTCCGCCGCTTTACGCCAGCCTATTTCCCTGAGCTGTCGCTTGGGCACCTTCGTTAGATTTTCGTGGATGGCCATCAGGTAATAGGCTTTCCGGCGTGATTCCGGGAAACGCTTCTCGAGGAACTCGTCAAACGACTTCAGGTTCTCCAATCTCCAGTACTGTCTTGCTCGAACCTCGCATAGATATTGCCCGAGCTCGACAAAGCGCACATCGCGCTCCTGTTCCTTCGCCTTCTCCCAGGTCAAGATCTCGTCGATCTTGTCCAGGACAAGCAGGGCCCGCCGTCGATCGAGATTCGGCCCCATCGGTATGTTCCTAGTCCATAAGTTCGTCAAGCCAATCAAGATCGCTCGCTCCCGGCCGACGGATCAGGTTCGTTTCAATCAGTTGCTGGTTACCAAGACAGAGACCCATGTGAGGGCAGCTCACACATCCGTTCTGAGGGAAGCGGATGCCGCTGTGCGAGGAGAAATGTCCCGATTCCAGCTGATGGATGGTCGTTTCAACCAAACGACCAAATTCACGGCGCTGTTCCTCTGAGATGGTGGCCTTCAGGTACTGGATCTCGGGTGCCTGTTTCCGGACGAACACGACAAAAGCCACATCCGGGATACCGCTAATCCAGGAGTAGCAAATCAGCTGTGGATCGAGCGAAAGAAGCCCCTCAGGCTCTTCTGAATAGCGGCTGGTGGTAGTCTTCCAGTCGATCAGGCAGCGCTTGCCATCAAGTTCACCAACCGCATCGATATAGGATAAGAAATCATTGCCCCCCGCGAGGGGCTGAGTGATCTTACGCTGCAGGTTCTCCTTGGGGCGCCGGATACAGACCCGATCCTCCCGTACGAATTTCTCGAGCAGGTGAACTCCCTGATGCAGGAGCCGATCCCAGGATTCTCCCTTCCGATATTCAAACGGAGTGTCAGGGAAGACGGCCCATTCTTTAAACAACGCCGCAGTGCAGTCCTGTTGGTCGAAGTAGGCACCTAGAGCCTTTTCAAAGCAGCGGCCGAAGACCATGGCTGCCCGAGTGTCTTTCTCCCGCCAACCATCAAGATAGCGGTAGCGATAGCTGCGAGGGCAGCGCAGGTAATGGCTAATCTGGGTGTAGCTGTAGATCATCGATGCTCCTGTGCGTGTGTCTCGCTGGCCTCGGCATGGGACAGTTCTTCCCACTCTGCTGCCGGGGCAAAGGCTTCCAGATTCTGAAAGGTGTGACCGTTCAGGGTTTTATATGTGGTCCTGACGACACCGCGGAGGTTGATCAAGGCTTTCTCATCCATTTGATCCTGTCCGAGTAATTCCATGTCGTAGCCGAAATCTCGCAGGAACCAATTGAGCTTCCAGAGAGCACGCTCGGTCGAGTAGAGCCGGCCGGAGAAGGATCGGCGCTCGAAAGACTCGGGTTCGAGCACAACGAATCGGACCTGCAGGAAAGCCTTTTGAGGATGCCAGCGGTACGAGGCCCATTCGACACGAACCAGGAACAGCCCTTCCAGGGGAAGGTCGCCATCCTGCTGACGGGAATGGAGGCCTGGGATATGGCGTTTCATTGCTTCACCTCCGATGGGCGCGAATAGGAATTGAGCTTGCAGATCAGACCATCGATGTCTTCTTTCGCTGACGACGAAATGTGAGAGATGAAGGATTCAACCAATTCGCGGCTCGCGCCCTTAAGGGTTTCAGTACCGCAGAAATCAGCGGCGTACGCTTTAACGAGTGTCGGATCGAGGTTGTACTGGCGGATCACAAGGCAGAGTTGGTCGCGCAGTCGACTCGGATTGCCATTCGAACCGTTCGAAGTATGAAAACCATTCGAGTTGCGCGGAGGGTCGAGTGGCTTTACCGGTTCGGAAGTCCATCCCAGCTCCTCGACAGAGCAGAGGCCGATTCCGTAGGCTTTTCGCAGGGCACGATTGACGGCTCGTGTTTCCGCAACACGCATCTCGGCTCCCCGGACAATGGGAGAGACGTTGGAGGGGTCGGCGTCACCATGGCCGACGAATCCTCTACCATCTATGGATTTGTAAACCGTTGCCTTGAATGACCAGCGCGCAGCAATGGGGTCACAGAACTCGCTAACTGCTTCAACATCAATTCCAGCACAATAGTGCCTTTTGGCTAAGCTTACGAGCCCAGCATGTGTGACATACCACCCACCACCGAGGAATAGCATGTCACGCATGGCAATCGAGAAGCCGAACGAGCGGGTTAGCTCGCTCAGCGAATGCACGTGTAGCGGATCAAGGATATCACCCCATACTCGTTTGGCTAATTTGCGATTTATTGCGACTAAACGTCGGTGCTTTGACCGTCTACTCATAACGTCTCCAGTAGTGTAATGCTACCATAGAGGTACCGTTATGTAAACTAATAACTCAAGACCGGACGCTGGCTTTTGTAGGTAAGGGGGGGGACGATCGTGTCGAATTAAGAGAACACGGGGCTACTTTTTGACGCCAGTTTTTCTGATTGTTAATTCGGCCGCAGTCAGCGCCGCGTTAGCTACAAAACTGCTCACGCTTCGACGTTCGATTTGAGCGGCCTGATCGACCAGTTTGCGTTCATCATCGGTTAAATAAACGAAGGTCTTTTTTCCAAGGCCCGGCGGGGATCTCCGACGCGATGGGGTAGGCTGTTTTTTTGTCACAAGCAAATGGTATCACCAAATTTCTTGCCGTTGTCCTACTCAACTGGTCCCGAGTTATAAAGGCCAACCTTCGCAAGCACACGCGAAAGAGCCGCCGAGTCACCTGGATTTGTTTCCCGCAGGCTTCCGCGCACTACGTATTGGTAATCAGAAAGTGCTTCTGGCAGGGAGAATTTCGCCCCAGGGTTGTGATGTTCGCGTGTCCAGCTTCAAACGTGTTGCGGTGCGGCCAGAAAGCGACAGATTCTCGTCTCGCGATCACGGACGGTACCGAAGGGTGGCCCGGAATGATGAACGTTTGGCGTGGGCTCGACCCATATCTGTGCGGATTAACGACGTGATCGTGCGAAAATAGCGCGGAGGTAGCAAGCGCTAAATCTATTTCTGGGACTGTTGAGTACCGCAGCAAGGCTTGGTGGCGCTCCACATTCAGCGTTACAGCCTTCAGGCCTCGCGGAAGGTAAACCAAGATCTCCAGGTGATACCCACCCGGACATGTCTATCCCGCGTCGACAGCGGAATTGCTCGAAGGGCGCAGTTGATTTTGGGGTCGTGGGCGAGTTAGACTATTTTTAGAACGTTGCGACGGACTTCAATTTAGCTGCCTCTTTTTCGGCCGCGATACAAAAAGTGTAGTCTGCTTGACTTCTGGAATTGCGATTCCGACCGTCAGTCGTGGCATTTTTTTTAATGGCTTCGATTTCCCGGGTGCACCCGCAGGGCGCTTCCTCTTATTTTTCCGAGGGCCCCCGCGCAGCCCCGAAAGTAGGACGAGCACGTGGGCATGGAATTCACTCCCTTCCGAGGGATAGCAGTATGGGTAAGTCATCAACGGGGCCGCGCACACCGAAAGGAAAAGCGCGCTCCAGTCGAAATGCAGCGAAGCATTGGATTGAATCAGGGAGGATTCTCCCATCAGAGCAAGAGGAGGCTGGTTCTCTACGCCAGCGGTTTACGGAGGATTTTAACCCGTCCGGCCTGGCCGAGAATGAGGTAATCGACGATTTGGTTTTCAATCGCTTGATCAAAAGACGTGTGGATGTGGCTTTCACACGGGAGTTTTCCAAAGCGAGCGCTATAAAGCCGTTGATTCAATTGGAAAACCACGAAGATTCGGCGGTCCAGTTCTACCTCCGCTCTGGTTTTTCAAGAGGGACAGATCCGGGCAAATACGGTGCTCGATTGCGCCCTGACCTATGCCTGGCGGGACTTGAGACCTTGAGGAACGAAATCACAGCCCACGGCCTCGAGCCGGATCACGATTTGCGGGTGCTTCGCAGCCTCTACGGCGGGGAGCTCACCGAACATGCGGCCATGCTTATGAATAGATTAACGGAGATCGTCGGTGGAACGGACACCAGAGCTGAGGAAGAGCTCAAGGAATCGGTTCTTGAAGGCCTACAGGCAGAAATCGAACTGCAAAAACAGCGGCGGGACGTCGCAGCCGGAATCCTTGCCGTCGAGGTAGCTTCCGACATCCAGGAGCCTGCTGGCCCGGCCCTAGAGACACTTCTTCGTTACCGCTCGGCCAACACACGCGAGTTCAAGGATTTGCTTGATAGTCTTGAGCGGATACGCCGTTTGCGGCGAGCTGAGTCCTAGGACGTGACGGGATACGCAGGGGCCGGTGTACCTCCTGATTATATACTATATATGTAGTTAAAGACCAAATGGATTATGCGAAACGAACTTAATTAAGTGTAGTCGATTAAATGAGATAGTGATTATAGTGGTGTAATTTCGTGGTACTTTTGGGCCCAAATTGGCACTTAGCATGGCTGGCAACGACGCACATGTTCTTGCCCAGACGGGATAGCTAACGAGGAGGCAAGGCTTAGCCATTCCTTCGGAGTCGATTCCTTTTGCGTGTTTCCTCTAGCTGTTAAATAGTTCTGCGGAAAAATGTTCATCGACGTGCGGAGCGGACGAGGATGGCGCGCAATGCAGGTTCAAGATCTTCGAAATGAAATGAGTAACCGGCGGCGAGAAGTTTTACGGGACGCACACGCTGGCTCGCCAACAGTAGCGCATCAGCCATTTCGCCGAATGCGAGCCGTAGCGCAAAGGCAGGCGCAGGGAGAACCGCCGGCCGGTGAAGGGTATGCCCGACGATTAGCGCGAACTCGGCATTTTGCACAGGTTTCGGGGCGATAACATTCACGTGGCCGTTGATTTGCGTGTTGGCGATGATGAACCGGACAATGCTAATTACATCCTCCAGCGCAATCCAAGACATCCATTGCCGCCCGCTTCCCAAGCGGCCCCCGGCTCCAAATTTGAAAGGGCGGATCATTTGGGGCAAGGCGCCGCCTTCGGGTGAAAGAATTACGCCGAAGCGCAAGATGACTGTGCGCATCCCGGATTGGGCGGCTCGAATCGCCTCCGCCTCCCAGTCGCGGGCGAGGAGGGAAAGGAAGTCATTGCCCGGGGCGGAGGATTCGGTGAGGATTTCGTCGCCGCGATTGCCGTAATAACCTACCGCGGAGGCGGAAACGAAGACGCGGGGCTTTTGCCGCAGGCGGGCGAGCGAATCGACCAGAACGCGCGTGGAATCCAGGCGGCTGCTTCGGAGGATTTCTTTCCGCGCGGGCGTCCATCTTCCATCGGAAATGCTCGCTCCGCTGAGGTGAACGACGACATCCGCGCCTTCGAGGGCAGAAACATCCACCTGAGCAGACAGGGGGTCCCATCGAATCTGTTCGGAAGATACTTCGCTCGTGTTTCGCACGAGGTGCAGGACGGTATGGCCTTCGGTGCGAAGAGCCTTCGTGAGCGCGGCTCCTACCAGTCCTGATGCACCGGAGATGATGATTTTCATCGCTGTCTTTGGTCCGCAAACATGGCGGGCAGGTGCAATGATTGTAGCTTAGGACACGCAAAGGAATTCCGCAAAATCGTGGGCGCCGGAATAGAGCTTCCTGTCCCATTCCGGGGCAACCTCATTTGCTAGTTGACGACTCTCAGGTAGCTCCATCGGCAAAAGCGGCGGAGAGTGGATTAGAATTAAGGTTTTCGGCAGGGAGCTGGGATGAAACCGTTGTCTCCATGGTCGGGCGCGCTTCTGGCAGCTGCTATTCTGGCTGCGGGGATTTCGGGCGGGTCCCAGGAAATCGCCGGCATTCGAGGCTTCCGGGCGTCCCGCGTGGAGAGTGAGCGGGAGCTCGAGCAGAAGTTGCAGAGCATACCCACAGCCGCGCGCGCGGAGGCCAACCTCCGGCATTTGACGAGCGAGCCGCACATGGCCGGCACGGACGCGAGCCGCCGAGTCGCCGAATGGCTGCGCGACCAGTATCGCAGTTTTGGATTCGACGCCGAGATTGTCACCTACAGCGCTTGGCTGCCGCTGCCGCTTGAAGTGAAGCTTGAAATGACGGCTCCCGAGCCAAGAGCGCTCGCCTCCCCCGAACAGCCCTTCGAGCAGGATCCGGACACCTACGACAAGCGGGCGGTGCCCGGCTTCAACACGTATTCGCCTTCTGGCGAGGTGACGGCGCCGGTGGTCTATGTGAATTACGGGATGCAGGAGGATTACCGCGAATTGGAATCTCTCGGCGTGAGCGTCGAGGGAAAGATCGCGCTTGCGCGTTATGGACAGGGATTTCGCGGAATCAAGGCGAAGCTCGCGGAGGAGCATAAGGCCGCTGGGTTGATCCTCTACTCCGATCCGCAGGACGACGGGTTTGTGGCGGGCGATACGTTTCCCGAGGGGCCTTGGCGTCCGGCTTCCGGAGTGCAACGCGGGTCAATTCTCTATACGGAGCTTCATCCGGGCGATCCCTTGACGCCGGGTGTAGGTCCAAATCCCTCGATGAACCATGTTTTGCCGGCAGACTCGGCGACGCTGCCGCATATTCCTACCATGCCAATCAGCGCCAGGGATGCGGTGTTCATTCTGGAGAATCTTGCGGGGCGGCATGTGCCGAGGGGCTGGCAGGGAGGGCTTCCGTTTACGTATCACGTAGGTCCCGGGGCCGCGCAACTGCACATGAAGATTGTGATGGATTACGCGGAACGTCCCATTTACGACGTGATCGCCAAGCTGCATGGCACCAACGACGACGAATGGGTGATCCTCGGCAATCATCACGATGCGTGGGTTTTCGGCGCGGCTGACCCGGGCAGCGGCACTGCGTCTATGCTGGAAGCTGGGCGCGCTCTTGGCGAGCTTGTGCGATCCGGTTGGAAGCCGCAGCGAACCATTGTGATTTGTCACTGGGACGCTGAGGAGCCGGGATTGATCGGCTCCACGGAATGGGTAGCCGCAAAACGCGCCGAGCTCCAGGAGAAGGCGCTGGCGTATATCAACACGGATGTCGGCGTAACCGGCTCGCATTTCAGCGCGGCCGCCACGCCGTCACTCAAGGAATTCGTGCGGGACGCGACCCGGCAGGTGGGAGATCCGGCAAGCAAAGGAACCGTGTACGACGCGTGGCGCGGGCACACGGCGCGGTCCTTCGATGAAATTTCAGGCACGGCCCGGAAAGCCCCGAAACCGGAAATTGCGGGCGAGGCGCCGGTGGGAGCGCTGGGTGCGGGCTCGGATTTTTCGCCCTTTCTTGATTATGCAGGAATACCCTCCATCGATATCGGGTTTGGCGGCGATTACGGCGTATACCACTCGCTTTACGACGATTTCTACTGGATGAAACACTTCGGAGACCCGACGTTCGCTTATCACGCGGCGCTCGCGCGCGTTCTCGGGGTACTCGCGCTGCGGCTGGACGAAGCGGACATCCTGCCGTTCGATTATTCCGCGTACGCGTCGGAAATATCCCGCGTGCAGAACGAACTGGCGGCGCGTGCGGCGCAGGAGGGAACGCAACCATCGAGTCTGAAACCGGTGGCGCAGGCCTCGGCACAGCTCTCCGCTTCCGCGTCGCGGGCGTCGCTTTCCCTGCGCAGCGTGAAAGCCACATCCATCGATCCCGCCAGGGCCAAGGAACTCAACCGGGCGCTGGTTTCTGTGGAGCAAACACTCCTCACGCAAGGCGGACTCGCTGGTCGACCGTGGTTCAAGCACACGATTTATGCGCCGGGGACCTACACGGGATACGCAGCCGAGACGATGCCGGGGGTAAGCGAGTCGCTTGACCGCAACGACCCGGCTACCTTGCGCATCGAGGCGGATTCACTGGCCGCGGCGCTTCGCCGGGCGGCGACGCGTTTAGATGAGGTGTCCAATCTGGCGCGCGGTGCGGATTCTTCGCCGG
>JBEKTG010000001.1:0-33771 GCA_049516275.1 Candidatus Acidiferrales bacterium | reverse complement strand
ACATCTGCGGGGCCGCGTGTAATAGCACGAATTACGCGCCGCACAGTGGGCGAGTTCTGGTGAATTAGCTCCGCGAGTGCGACGTGATTCCTAGCCTTACATCCTTCGATCAGCATTCGTTCAGTAATCGCAGTATTCATCAATGTCGCCCTTGGTGATGTTGGCCAATTTAACGCTGCTGGCATGGCGCGTTCAAGAAGCGCGGACTACGCTGGCCCTCCCACTTCCTTGTCTTTGCAACTCTGGAAGTCGATACGTTGGAGCGTGAGAAGTTAGAATGGTAATCGGTTCTTCGAGGGAACACATCGGACGCGGCGCATCAGATTCTCCTTGGCACTGTGTCCGAAGGATCGGTTCAAGTTTTGTGGACATGCGCACAAGGTCCGCCAAGGAATTTGCCTTCACCTTCCGCATAACGCGACCTCGATGAACCTGGTAAGTGTTTTCAGCTACACCCAGTTCTGCAATAGCCTGCTTGTTCAAGAGCCCTGCCACGGTGTGGTGAAATACTTCTCTTTCCCGCGGCGTCAGAGACCGCCACCGTGCAAGCAAGGACGTCCGTTCGATCCGCTCACTGCGATTTTTCAAGTCCTCGGCCAAAGCGAATTCGACGGCGGCCATCAAATGGGCGTAATCAATTGGTTCAACTATAAAATCGATTGCTCCATTCTTCATGGCGCGCACCACAGAAACGGGATCGCCGTTTGATGTTACAAAAACGACTGGAGGAGCACCTCTCTGGGCTAGCCTGCTTTGGATATATAGTCCGTGCAGATGGGGAAAGCTCAAATCGAGGACCAAGCACGTAGGTCTATCGTCCCGCGCGGCCGACATATATTCGGCAGCGGTTCTGAAAGTAACGACGCTCAGTCCCTTCGAAGCAAAAAAATTCCGTCAGCTGCTTTGTTCTAACGGGATCGTCGCGGAGGATATGCACGATGGTTTCTTCGAATTGCACCTTGCCACCACCCGACTGGGTTCCTCTGCCAAAGCTTCCCAAATCCTCAAAAGGCAAGCTGTAATGTGTACCTTTCGCAGCGGTCGCAAATACGGCCTGCAGCGGTGCGGAGTTGCCTCGATCGTGGCGATGGAAGCCACTCACCCCTTTTGGCTCAAATGCTGGTGGGGTTTGCATTGCCGTCATTACAGGTCGAAGTCGTCGCATGGAATCTCCTAAATCCTGTTGCTGCTCTTAAATGACCCTCAGCGGGTCGCCTTGTGCCCTTCGTCAACTGGGGTGATTGACGATATCGGGCGTCATTGTGCCCTGATGACCGGATCCCAGAAAACGGCAAATGGGCGGGTTTTGAAATAACCACATGGGTGGGCTCGTTGCTACCCATATTGCGGTAGGCGCCTAACGAGAAAAAGGTCTGATCTGTTTTCTGCCGAAAAGAAGCGCATCGATAGAGCAAGCACCGGGTCCGATCATTGCGAGAGTAGCTCCGAGGGTCGCCAAGACAAGGGGCAGCCAGAACTCTCCGCCTCCTGAAAAAACGATCCATAACTCACAGCACGCTATCACCACGCCCGCAACTGGGGTCCACAACCCCAACAGGAGGAGAAGCGCCGCGCCACTTTCGATCAATAGTAATGCACCCCAAACACCTTGCGGCATCCCATGGAAGCGCGCAAACACACAGCACCCCAAAGCGGCTGCGGTGATCAACAAGGCCACGCGCTCGCAGCGCATTCAAGAAACATGGAATAGATATTGCTTCCCTTGTGGGCGATAGTGCGCTCAATGCTCGGTCTGATTGAACTCGGCTGAGATTTCTGCCCGGTTCTCTGGCCGGCAGATCTTTGAGGAGGCAAACTATGAAGAAGGTCTTGATTACAGGGTCAGGCACGGGCTTTGGACATGAGGCCGCCATGCGACTTGCGGAGAAGGGATTCGATGTAATCGCCACCGTCGAGATCTGGGCCCAGGTCCAGCCCTACCGTTCCTCACAGGTTTCAACGATCGCCGCTTCGAGACGTGGAGGAGTTGGGAAGACGATTCTTCCCAGAGATTATTCGACTACTTGAAGCTTACCTTCCCCCGTGCCCAGTTCGATCCGGAACCGGTATACGCCACGCTGACAGCTGTCGCCGCAGGAGAGGTTGATACCTATCGCAATCTCGAACCAAAGTCGATGCTCAAAGAAACCAAGCGTCTCATCGATGCTCCCTGGAGTAAGAAGATCAGGGACGGTCTGGGCACGCGGCCTGCGAGTTTACAGAGGTCGTATGAGATGAAGCCGGAGACCCCAGTGTCCGAGACTTCGAAAGCACATCGAGCGTAGTGGGCTTAGTACGGTAATTAAAAATTCTAGATCGATCAGGAGGATAGAAAAATGAAAATCGCCAAGAGTGTTCTCGCAGCAAGCATCGGAGCCGCCACCGCGTTCTCCGGCGCCACAGGCGCTCAATCGCAGCAACCCCCCGCGAAAAACATAGTTCTTGTTCACGGAGCCTTTGCAGACGGCACGAGTTGGGCCAAGATCATTCCAATCCTCGAAAAGCGCGGCTTTCACGTCGTCGCCGTTCAAAATCCGCTCACGTCGTTGTCTGACGATGCAAATGCGACGCGCCGAATCGTCGTCATGCAGGACGGTTCGGTGATTCTCGTGGGGCACTCCTGGGGAGGCGCTGTCATCACCGAGGTCGGAGATAACCCCAAGGTGGTTGGGCTCGTATACGTCGCAGCATGGATGCCCGACATCGGTACGTCCGCGAATCAAACCGGCGAGCCATTTCCCCCAACCCCCGTACTGAGAGAAATCAAGGTCGATGCGCAGCATTTCGCGTCGCTGTCTGAAGAAGGCGTCATCAATGACTTCGCAGATGGACTTCCAATGGCGGAGCGGCGCCTCGTACTGGCGGTTCAAGGACAGACTTACGGACCTATGTTCGATGAGAAGTTGACCCACGTCGCTTGGAAGTCAAAGCCGTCGTGGAACGTGGTTTCGATGAACGATCGCACCTTGAGCCCGGCGATGGAAGAAGACGCTTCGAAACGATCCGGCGGAGTCGCGGTTAAGCTGCCCACTTGTCATGTCGCCATGCTTCAGGCACCTGAGAAAGTCGCGGACGTCATCACACAGGCAGCGAACGGTGCTGCCAAGGCCGCAACTGCCTCAGCCTCCCGATAGCACAAGTGCGGACGTCTGTTGCCAGTGCATCCTGCAGCATCCGCTGAAGTGGCATTTGATTCTCACCTTGGGGCAGCCCGGCGACTCGACGAACAACTCGACCTCCGAGTGGCCGGCCGGGCGGGAGCAAGTGGATGCGGGAACCCTGACCCTAAACACGGTGGAAGCGGAAGAAACAAGTCCCACGCACGTGGTGAATTTCGATCCGCTGGTTTTGCGGACGGGGATTTCGCCGTCGGACGACCCGTTGCTGAGCGCCCGGTCGGGGGTCTATTCCGAATCGTTTACCAGACGGGCGAGCGAGAAAGCAGAGCCGAGCGCGATTACGATGGCCGACATAAGACAGTGAGCGCGACCATGACGAGCGAACGAAAGCAATTCTCAGGTTCGGTGCGGTTCTTCCACTGGCTAGTGGCGGCGATGGTGCTGACCATGCTCGGCATCGGTGTGGCGATGATCGCTTCGCTCGCCGATTACCATTGGCTGATATCGATCCACCGGCCGCTGGGAATTCTGCTTCTGATTATCGTGTCGATACGGCTGGTGAACCGGCTCTTGCACGGGAGCCTCGAGCTTCCCATATCCGACTCCCACAGGTCCACATCTGTGCCAATATCCAAAAAGTGCGCGCATTGGGGACAGTTTTGGCACAGCAAGGCCGATCATCGCAGAAGAAATGTTCGCAAATTGCGGTAGAATAAGATGTTAGATATGTCGGGGCGTAGCGCAGCCTGGTAGCGCGCCTGCCTTGGGCGCAGGAGGTCTGGAGTTCAAATCTCCACGCCCCGACCATTATCTTCAACGAGTTGAGAGCGGCGCTCATCAGTTGGCGGCCCTCAGTCTAGCCAAATTTGTAGCCCCTTGCTGACTCTTTGCGCAAGCTGCACTGCCTCTGCAACCTTGAAGTTTTCAAACTTTGCAGTCGCTTCCCATTTGTGCTCCACGGCCGGAGGGACGTGGCGCATTGTCATCTGAATGCTGGTATGCCCCAGCAGAGCCGCGAATGGTACGAACCGTCGCGAAGTCTCCGCAGCAAGTGTCGGCTGCAATTCAACTTGCAGAGGGCCCCGGAGTAGCGTCTTGGCCCGATCATTAAGGAGGTCGCTCCCTCAATTGGGCGGAAACTTGCCGAGGACGGCTCCGCGCTTCCAGCAGCTCCGGGGGGGATGGCTTCCCTGGTCATCATCGGCGAAGCGGGCTTTTTCACCGCACCTAACGGACACCGCGGCGTAACCGGAAACATGCTGCGGACAACTTTCCCAAACGGTTTCACCTCTATCTTGGTTCGTGACAGCCCTGAATGCCGCCGGGACTGCCTTCATTTCTAACGGGGTTTGACACCGTACCATCGGGTCATTGACTCATCATATGAACCTCTGCTAAGTTTTGAGCAGTTTACTGTACTGTTAGTACTAGTAGCCAGTTACGGTTACAGCTTGCATCTTGGAGTGCACGCTCCACTGTTGGTAACGTCAAAATGAGAGAAACTGATAGCACGGAAACCGTATCCCTTTCTTCGGTTGATCTTCGCACAGCTAACCTTTACGGCAAATTATGGCCCCGATATGGCGATGAACTCTTCTCCGAATCTGTAGATCTGTTTGCCTCTCGCTGGCTTGCGAACGGCGAGGATCCGGATTTCTTCAGAGATAAGGTATGCCTTGATGTGGGATGCGGCGGCGGCCGGTATTCTTTTGCCATGGCTCGGATGGGTGCGCGAAGCGTTGTGGGTATCGACCTCAGCGAGACGGGCCTCGCCGATGCAAGAAAAAGAAGGGAGGCTTTCCCGCTAAGCAACGTTCGCTTCATGCATGCGTCTGCGCTTGAGCTGCCATTCCCCGATGAACAATTCGACTTCGTTTGTTGCAGCGGGGTGCTGCACCACACGCCGTGCGTGGAAAAAGGCTTGCAGGAAATTTACCGCGTGCTCAAACCAGGCGGATTCACGTACCTGTTGCTTTACGGCGCCGGAGGATTGTTTTGGCCGTTAAACGATCTCTTGCGGCCGTTGGCGGCGCTGCTGGGCGAGCAATATCTAGAGAAGGCACTCGATAACATGGGTTGTGCGGCGAACAAACGCCGGGTGCTTCTCGACGACACATTCACACCCATATTGGAGAGGTACTCCAAGGAACGGGTGGAGCGACTCCTGAAGTCGGCAGGCTTTTGCGGCTGGCGGAGATGGAATTCGGCGCAATTGGATCATGAGAGTAACGCGGGCGTTCTGATCGAGGAAATGGAGGAGCGGGGACGGCTTTATGAGACAGAGGTTTGCCCCTCCAATCCTCAGAAAGCTGCCATTCAGTTGCACTGTTCAAACGTGTGTCGCAGTGTGATAGCGGCCGCACGCGAACTGGAGCGGCAGTGCCAGTCGGGGCACATTACCGAAGAAGAGTTACGCGCAGCGCTTATCGGCGAGGGGCACCATCGCATCATCGCAGAACGCAGCCTTGGGGGAAAACTTGGTCACCCAGCATGAAACCCTGCGCGATTGCTATTCTCGCGAAGGCTATGTTTTCGCGAAGAAGGTTTTCAGCGCAGAGAATCTGAGCTTGCTCGCTGATTGTCTCCGCGCCGTGCTTGAACAGGGCACTCCGACTGGCTGCGCCGAGAACGCCACGATCGAGGAACTGATCCTGAAACGTGAGAGCCAAGACCACAGTCTGGTCTATAAGGCCGCCCAAGCGATGGGCTCCAGCGCCGCTGCCTGCCAACTGCTCGGCTCGTCGCGGATTTTTGACGCCATCTGCTCCGCGACTGGTTTCGAAAAAGCCAACTTACATATGATGCCGATGTACCTCATCATACAGCTGCCGTCCGACGAGCGATTCGACTACACGTGGCATCAGGACGGGGCATATTATCCCTGGTGCCAGAATTTCCTGACGCTCTGGTTTCCCGTCAATCGCAGCACAACCCAAATGACAGGAACCATCAGCGTTATACCCGGTTCTCATCAAGCTGGCATACGCGAAACGGAGACCTTCCTGAAAAACGGCTTCTTCAAACAGATGCAGTCGAAACTGGAGGCTGGCGAAGAAGCCCGGGAAGAAATCCTCGATGTCGAACTGGGCGACTGCTGCATCATGAGCGGGAATGCCGTGCATCGCAGCGTCGCGAACCGATGCCCAACCCCAAGGGTGGCGGGCGTTCTCCGCATCGCAAATCTGGAAAGTCAGCAAAGCTACGAGCGCGAGCGTTTCTATTGCGTTCATAAGTCCTGAGCCGCGCCTTGGATACCCCGGCGCAGATGCCTCGCGTGACGGGAGCCCTTCTTTCGTCCTTGGTGACGGTGGCTCTGATACTGCTTTCCTTCACCGCCCCTGCATTCGGTCAACTGGCGCCCAACCTGCGTCTGTACGAGCGGCACTGCGCCACCTGCCATGAGAATTCGAGCCGCCGGAACAATATCCCCGACGATCTGCAACTTCTGAAAATGTCACCAGAGGCGGTTTATAGCGCTATCGCGAAGCTCCCGGCGCACACGTCGATTCAAAACATTCCCGAAAATGAAAAGCTTTCGATTGCCGAGTACCTGGGGGGCCGTAAGGTGAGGCTGGCCAAAGGAGCGAGCGCCACACCTGGAGCGAATCGATGCACAAGCAATCCCGCTCTGCGATCCGGCCAATTCGATCCGGAGTGGAGCGGCTGGGGTGCCGACACGGCGAACTCGCGGTTTCAACCGGCACGAGCCGCGGGGTTACTCCCGGATCAGGTTCCGCAACTGAAGCTTAAATGGGCCTTCGGCTTTCCCGATGTCGAAGCGGTGTACGGGCAGCCGAGCGTCTGGGCCGGCCGCGTCTTCATTGGTGTCGATACCGGGATGGTGTATTCGCTCGATGCAAGAACGGGCTGCGTGTATTGGTCGTTTGAAGCGGATGCTGGAGTGCGCAACGCGATCAGCATCGCTCCGGTCAAGGGCAAAGACCTTTCAAAATTTGCTGTTTATTTCGGTGACATCAAAGCGAACTTGTACAAACTCGATGCTCGCAGCGGCAAGCTGCTCTGGAAGGTAAAAATCGAGGACAATCCCGTCGCGCGAATCACCGGCTCACCGGCGTTATATCGCGATCGTTTATATGTACCGGTTGCCTCGATCGAAGAATGGGTGGCCGGCCTTGGCGTAAACTACCCCTGTTGCACCTTTCGAGGCAGCGTCGCCGCCCTTGACGCCGGCACGGGCAAGCAAATCTGGAAGACCTATGTAATACCCGATCAGCCCAAACTCGCCGGCAAAACTCCGAATGGAGCACAGCGCTGGGCACCCGCCGGCGGAGGAGTCTGGGATTCCCCCACGGTCGACGCCCAGGCTCACGCCATTTATATCGGCACCGGAGATTCCTATACCGAACCGGCGCCCAATACCATCGATGCCGTCATGGCCCTCGACATGTACACCGGGAAAGTCATCTGGTCGGTGCAAGATACTGGAGGTGATGTCTGGCTATATGCCTGCCGTCCTGGATACGCCAGTGGAAACTGTCCGGCAAAATTGGGTCCCGACTTTGACTTCGGCTCCTCCCCGATTTTGAAAGTGCTGCCGGATGGACGCAGGATTCTGATTGCCGGTCAGAAAAGCGGGGTTGTTTGGGCACACGACGCCAGCCGGATGGGCGCTGTCGTCTGGAAGACTCAACTTTCGGACACCCTGGCGCCCGGGGAAATCACATTCGGCGGCGCCGCGGATGACCAAGCCGCCTATTTTGGTCTAAAAGATGGAGGAGTCGCCGCCATAAACCTCGCGACGGGCAGCAAAAAGTGGTTTGCAACTGAGGACGACGATCATAATTCCACCCATGTAAGAGGACAGACCGCAGCCGTTACCGGTATTCCAGCGGTCATATTCTCCGGGGGATGGGACGGCATCCTGCGTGCCTACTCCACCAAGAATGGCCAGCGCATTTGGGAATATGACACGGTGCGCGAATTCAAGACGGTGAATGGTGTCGCGGCAAAAGGAGGTTCCATGGCAGGCCCGGGCCCAGTCGTCGCCGGTGGAATGCTTTTCGTGGGTTCAGGTTACGTCGTTGGAGCAAGCGTCCCCGGAAACGTACTCCTGGCTTTCGGTCCATAGTTATTTGAAAAACACTCCGCTGACCACCGAATTCAGGCCGCCGGTTGTCGTTACGTTGATCTTGACGTTGCCGGAAATATTCCAAACCAGATAGACTCCCTGCGTGAAGGCGGAAATGCTGCGGCTGTCCAGGACGGCGTTCGTCGCGGCGTCGAGAACCTGAATGGTTTCCGATCGGCCGTAGTTGTCCCAATCCAGGGCATATACCGCGACCCGATGCGTGTTTCCGTCAGTGAGATTGAGAAGAAAATTGAATGTCGTGCCGCTGAACCACGTCGCCGCAATTCTTCCCGAGCCGCTGCCGGTTTGCAGGGCCCGCGGATCGATGGTGCCGGAAGCCCAGGTATAGTTCGACTGATTCTGCGCCGCAAACGCCGAAGCATAGGCGGGGAGACTCTGGGAACTGTTGGCGATGGAGTATCCGTCCGCTCCGTAGACTCCTTTCCAGTTGCCTTGAGTAGCCGTGTCGAAGCCCGTGAAGCTCGCGATGGCGCCTGCGGCGGTGCTCAACTGGACCGTTGCTGTGCCAAAAGCGGTGCCGCTCGCGGCGCTCGTGGCGGTTACGGTCACCGTCTGGGCGTTCGAGATTGTCGCGGGAGCCGCGTATTGGCCGGTGGCCGAAATGCTTCCCGATGCCGGGCTGATGGACCACGTCACGGTTTTATTCGAAGTGCCTGTCACTTGGGCTGTGAACTGCTGCGCTTGCCCGCCAGCGAGGGTGACGCTCGGCGGATTCACGCCGACTCCAATGGCGGTGCTTCCCAAAAATACACCGCTGATAACCGCGTTGCCACCGCCCGTGAGTGTGATGTTGATTTTGACGTTGCCGGAAATGTCCCAAACCAGATAAATGCCCTGAGTGAAGCTGGAAATCGTGCGGGTATCGAGCACGGTGCTGCTCGCCGCGTCGACTATCTGAATTTGCTCCGCTCTTCCTCCGCCATAGTTATCCCAGTCCAGAGCATAGAGCGCAACCTGATGGGTGTTGCCGTCAGTCAGATTGATATTGAAGTTGAAAGCTGCGCCGTTAAACCAGGTTGCCGCGATTCTTCCCAGGTTGCTGCCGGTTTGCAGAGCCCGCGGATCGGTCGTGGTGGAAGACCATGTATAGTTCGACTGATTTTGGATGGAGAAAGCCGCATAAGACGGAATACTCTGTGAGTCCCCGGCTACTGAATAGCCGTCTCCTCCATAGACGCCGTGCCAATTGCCTTGCGTGACCGTATCAGCGCCAACGAAGGTAGCCTGGCTCGACGGCGTGCCCGAAGTCGTAACTACAATCGTGACCGCGGCCGTCGCCCCCTTGTAGTCCGTCATATCCGTAGGAGTGAAAGTGACCGACAGAGTTTGGTTTCCTCCCGAGAGAATCGTGCCGGCCAGCGGCGTATAGGCAAAATTGCCGGGCACCGTTGAGCTGTTGAAACTAGCCGACGCATCCAGCTGGGTGCTGCTGAGTGCCGTGCCATAGGAGATGGACGAAGGTGTCGCCCAGGTGATAGTGGGCGCGGCTTGATTCACGGTTATGCCGACCGTAGCCGTCACCGTCGCGTAGTGAGTGGTATCGGTGGGAGTGAATGTCACCGACAGCGTGTGGCTTCCAGCCGTCAGCAATGTGCCGACCGCGGGCGTGTAGACAGAGCTGCCCGGCACCGTTGCGCCGTTGAAACTGGCCGTCGCATCGAGTTGCGTGACGCCGAGCGGGGTGCCGTACGTGACGGCCGCGGAAGCTGGCCAATTAATGGCCGGGATGTTTTGATTGGTGACTACCAGCGTGACCGAAGAACTCGCCGCCTTGTAGTCGGTCGTATCCGTAGGCGTGAACAGGACGGAAAGAGTCTGGCTCCCCACCCCGAGAATCGTGCCGGATGCCGGCGTATAAGCAAAGTTGCCCGGCACCGTTGCGTTGTTGAAACTAGCCGACGCATCGAGTTGTGTGCTGCTGAGCGCCGTACCGTAAGTGATGGCAGCAGGTGCCGCCCAGGCGATGGCAGGCGTAGCCTGATTGACGATGATACTGGCCGTGGCTGTGGCCGTTGTGTAATGAATCGTATCGGTGGGAGTGAAGGTCGCCGACAGCGTGTGGCTTCCAGCCGTTAGTACCGTGCCGGCTGCGGGCGTGTAGACAAAACTGCCCGGCACCGCAGCGTTGTTGAAACTGGCCGCCGCATCAAGCTGCGTGCCGCCGAGCGTGGTCCCGTAAGTGAGGGCAGCAGGAGCCGCCCACGTAATCGTCGGCGCGCTTTGAGTGACGCCACTGCCGCCGAAGAAAACTCCGCTGACGACCGCGTTCCCGCCGCCCGTCAACATGACGTTGATTTTGACGTGGCCGGAAATGTTCCAAACAAGATAAACCCCTTGCGTGAAACTCGAAATGTTGCGGGTATCGAGCACGCTGCCGGTGGTCGCGTCGACAATCTGAATTTGCTCCGCCCTGCCTCCGCCATAGTTATCCCAATCCAAGGCATAGAGCGCAACCCTATGAGTGTTTCCGTCCCCGAGATTGACGTCGAAATTGAAGGTTGTATAGCTGTACCAGGTCGCTGCGATTCTTCCCGAGTTGCTGCCGGTTTGCAGAGCGCGTGGATCGGTCGTGCTGGAAGCCCAGGTATAGTTCGACTGGTTTTGAACGGCAAGCGTAGCGTAGGAGGGAATACTCTGCGAGTCGCCGGCCACGGAATACCCATCACCTCCATAGACTCCGTGCCAACTGCCTTGGGTGACCGTATCGAATCCAACGAAGCTCGTAGTAGCAGCTACACCGGAAACCAGAGAAACGGTTGCCGTGCCGGATAGAGACGAGTTTGCAACACTGGTCGCCGTTACGTTGATTGTCTGGCTGTTCGCAACACTGGCGGGAGCCGTATAAAGCCCCGCGGACGAAACGCTTCCCGTTGTCCCGCTCATGGACCAGTTCACAGACTGGTTTGTTACGCCCTTTACGATTGCTGTGAATTGCTGGGTCTGGCCCTGGACCAGCGTCGCGCTTCGGGGCGACACGACCACCGGCCCGGCCAAAGCAAGCACGTCGCTGGCGGACAGAGCGCGGTTGTAAACCCGCACCTCGTCCATGCTGCCGGTAAAGAAAGTGCCGAAGGGAGACCATGGGTTCAAGCCCATCTGAAACCACGTGGCGGCCGCGCCGGCCCCGGAATTCATGGTCACGATTGAACTCAGCACGCCATCCACATAAAAGGTCACACTGGTTCCCAATTGAATTACGACTGCAAGGTGATGCCAGTTGCCATCATTGATTTTCGTCACATCCGTAGCAACTTCGGGTCCGGATATCACGTTGGCGCCGCCAACCAGAAGCTCCGCCGTTCCGGCCGGTGTGGTTCGCAACAGGTAGCCATACCCCGATCCTGCCGCTGAATATTTGCTGACCAGCGCTTCGTCGCGGCTCGCATTGGTGGTTTGTACCCATAGAGACAGGCTCAAATTACTCAGAAGATCGTATGCCTGGGAACCGGTAACAACTTGCGCATAGCTGGAGGAACCGTTGAACTGCAGTGCCTGCCCTACTTCGCCGGGCACGGATGTAGTCGAGTAGGCTGTAGCGTTGCCGCTGTTGCCGGACTGGTCGAACACGGTCGAGCCGATCGTATAGGCGGAGTCGAAGCTCCAGTAACCTACCAACCCGCTGGTCGGTCCGCTGACCACATTGTTAAATGTCACTGTCACGGGGCTGGAAGTTGCCGGGTTGCCCGCCGTGTCAACCGCGACAGCAGTGATCTGGTGAGTCGTGTTGGCCAACGTGGCGGTATCGAATGCCAGGGTGTAGGGCGCGCTGGCGACGGTTCCTACGGAAACTCCATCGACGAGAAACTGCACGCTTGCAATTCCCAACACGTCCGATGCACTCGCCGATAGCGTGATGGCTCCGAACAAGCTCTGGCCATTCGCGGGGGATGTGAGCGAAATAGTGGGAGGGGTGTTATTCCTGGTGAAGGCCGCCGAAGCGGTAGCACTGGTCGTCATATGAGCAGCCGAGGCCACGGCTTTGACTGTAGCGCTGGCCGTCAACGAAAACGGCGCCGTATAGACCGGCGATAGCGCCGTGGGGGGGCTACCATCGAGCGTGTAGTTGATGGTAGCTCCCGCTGTTCCGGTGTAAAGGGTGACGGTGGTGGAATTGTTGAATAACGCGCCGGCTGGAATGATCTCCGGCGTGGCAACGGTGGTGGGATACGCAGCGCTGCCTTGATTATCCGTCGGGCCGGTAAAGCCGGGGCCATTCGCGGCAACGTATCCATTGCTCGCGCCGGACAGGCTCGAAGTCACCCAGAACGAGTACAGACTTCCGGACGTGAGGTAGAAATTGAACCGCACCGACTGGCCCGCCAAACTCGAAAGATCGGTGGCGCCATTCCAGTTAACCTGCTGGAGCGTTTTGTTAACGCTCAGCGGAACGCAATTAGCCTTCGAGTAAGGCGCGATCACGTTGCCACTGGTGTCGGTGACTTCCACCAGCAGTTGACCGCTGGGATCGTTCACATTGACGAACATGTAGTTGCCGGCGAACTGCACAGGACGCGTGGTCAACTCGGCCTGCGTCGAACCCGCATCCATCGAGTAAAAGCCGTCGCGCCTCAATGTCGCCAGACCGGTCGCCCCGACGGTACTAACGCCGTGCGGGCCGTTGCGTCCACTGAAATAGAACCACAGCTCATCGCCCACGACGAGGAACCCCCCGCCCGCCGACTGCGTATCGCCCATGTTCCAGGTTCCCGACAGGTTCGACGCCGGAATGAAGGCGTTGCTGGGTCCACTGCCCCGCGTCGGACGCACCCACTGAAATCCGTCGCGGCTGAACCCGGCTCCCAGTTCCACCAGCGCCGGCCCCGGCAACCCGCTCGGATCGTCGGAGGGGTATGCCGGTCCTGGGTAATACCAGCTGAACAGCCCGACGATCACGCTTTCATAAGCGACCGCGTCCAGGTTGTAGAGCTGCGGGTACAGTCCTCCGGTGACGTATGGCGGATCGTTCACGTCCGGCCCGGTCCAGAAGCTGTCGGTAAAATCTGCGGGCGTCCAGGTCGTCAGATCCGGACTTTCCGCATAATAGCGCACGCGGCTGGTGTAGCCAGGACGGCTCCCCGAAGCCGGGAGAGGAAGATAGTTTTTTATGCTATCAACCCACACATTCCGGAACGGATTCCAGAACAGTGTGGTCCGATCGTCGATCACACCGACGGGATACTGGGACTGGCTCTGCTGAGTCCAGCTGATCCCGTCCGGCGAGAAGTACACAACGATTCCGTACCCATTGAAGATGAATGCCTTGAATTTCCGCGCCGGATTCGGGTCGGCCAGGTCCATCCACACGGTGCCGGAGTCGCGCGCCGGGGAAATTTCCAGCACTTGATCCGTATTGGGAGTTACCGCGTTTGCCAGGGCAGGCTTAATCCAGCTCTTGCCATCTGTGGAGTAGGCATAACAAACCATGTTTCCCGCTCCACAGTAGAACCACATCCTGAACTGGTCCGTGGCTGGATCGAACCAGACGCCATCGCTATAAGGGAATGCGTTCCCCGTCGTATCCGAAGAACCCGGGGTCAGGATAGGGTTGCCGGGATACATCAGCGGCTGGTGCTGCGTCCGCGTCAACGTGGTCGATTGAATTAGGAAGTCATCGACGAACAGTTGGCGTCCGGTATTTATGGGAATGACGGCAGGAGGATTGGTGATATAGGAAGGAACATTGTAATTCTGGCTCGGCCCTCCCACCGGCGGCCATTGCTGGGGGAGGGCGATGCCATTATAGAGAACCTGCCCTCCGGATTGAGCGTTGAGGTTAGCCGCCCCCATCATCAACAAGATGCAGAGCCAGCCGCCGCGAAGCACCCGAAATGGATCGCTCATCACAGACTTTTCGCTCCATGTGTCTCGCAGGTTTCTAGATCTTGCCCATTCATAACCGGACACCCACGGAGGGGAAAAGGCGCGGTGCCGGCCCTTCATCGCGGAACTAAAATCATCTCTGTGCCACGAAACCTTACTAAGGCCTCCCAACCAAGAAAGCAAGGACAACCCATCGACGTTTGCGTAATGCAGCAACATTCGCTCTTGTCCAAATTGGCTTTTGAGAGGCGGTGGAACTCTGCGACGATTTGCGTTGAGAGGCGATTTTCTTGGTGAGCCCAACTTGGACAGCAGGGGTATCAGGTAAAACCAAGCGTAAGCAAAACAAAACAAACAGCCGGTGTACTCGCTACCCGACACACTAACACCATCCGCGCACTCAAGATGGCTGCCTAAAAGCGCCCGTTCCCGCCAAGTTTCAGCTGAATTATTTGAAGAAGACGCCGCTGATCACGGCGTTTCCCCTGCTCACCGTAACCACGATCTTGATGTGCCCCGAGACATTCCATACGAGGTAAATTCCGTTGGTAAATGCGGAGATCGATTCGGTGTCCAGCGTGGCTCCGCTGTTCGCGTCCATCACCTGCACCACCTCGGCCCGGCCGCCGAGGTAGTTGTCCCAATCCAGCGCGTACAGAG
Source organism: Candidatus Acidiferrales bacterium (assembly GCA_049516275.1). Taxonomy (GTDB): domain Bacteria; phylum Acidobacteriota; class Terriglobia; order Acidiferrales; family UBA7541; genus Palsa-295. Next base: position 19,062 of record JBEKTG010000001.1, on the reverse strand, counting down.
CCACCTGGTGCGTGTTGGCATCCGTGAGGTTTATGTCGAAGCTAAAGTTGGTCGCGCTAAACCAGGTCGCCGCCAGCCTTCCCGACCCGTCCTGCAGCGCCCGCACATCGGCCGTGCCCGACGCCCAAGTGTAGTTCGACCCGCCCGAAACCGAAAAAGTAGGATCGAAGCTCGGAAGGCTCTGCGGCCCGTTCGCCAGCGAGTACCCAGTTCCGCCATACTTGCCCTGCCAGTTCCCCTGCGTCGCTGTGTCGGTTCCCTGGAAGCTTGCCGTGGCGCCCGCCGGGGCCAAGTTCACCGTCAAAGTGAACGTCTGCGAAGCATTCGCTCCGACGCCGTTGCTCGCGCTGAACATCAGAGTGTACATCCCGTTGGTTCCGCTCGGCGGCGTTCCGCTCAGCGCGCCCGTAGTCGGGTTAAAGTTCAACCAACTGGGCGGCGTTCCGCTCTCGGTGATCGAGGGCGCTGGATTGCCCGCCGCCGTGACGTTAAATGTTCCCAGCGATCCGATCGTGAACGCCGCCGCCGGAGCGCTTGTGAACGAAGGAGCCGTCTGCGGCGCCGCCCCGAAGAATATTCCGCTCACCACGGCGTTTCCGCTCTTACTGTTGGTGACCACGATCTTCACGTGCCCGGAAACGTTCCACACCAGATAAATCCCATTTGTAAATGCGGAAATCGCCCGCGAGTCCAGCACCGTGCCGCTGCTCGCGTCCTGCAAGGCGACCGTTTCCGCACGCCCTCCGAGATATGTATCCCAGTCGAGAGCATACAACGCAATCTGGTGCGTGCCCCCATCCGTGAGATTCACATCGAACGTAAACGACGAGGCGCTGAACCACGTGGCCGCGATTCTTCCGGTCCCGCTACCCATCTGCAGCGCGCGCGGATCGGTGGAGCTCGGTAGCCATGTGTAGTTCGACTGGTTCAGCATTGAAAATGCCGCGTAGCCGGGAAGGCTCTGCGAATCGTTAGCGATCGAATCGCCATCGGTGCCGTATTTCCCCTTCCAGGTGCCCTGCGTGGCCGTGTCGAATCCAACAAAGCTCGCCTGCGCGCTGACGGATACCGCCGCGTTGACGGCAATCATCACCGTCGCACTAGCCGGCTTATAGTCCATGGTGTCAGACGGCGTAAAAGTCACCGACAAAGTCTGGCTCCCCGAGCCCAGCACAGCTCCCAACGCGGGCGTATAGACAAAACTCCCGGCGATCGCCGAACCATTCGCGGTCTCCGTAGCATCCAGTTGAGTGCCGCTCAGGGCAGTGCCCTGGGTAATCGGGGCCGGCGTAGCCCAGGAGATCACCGGCACAGCCTGATTCACCACCAGCGAAGCGGTAGTGCTGACCGGCTTGTAAGTCACGTTGTCAGTCGGGGTGAACGTGACCGATAGCGTCTGGCTTCCCGCTCCCAAAACCGCCCCCGCCGCGGGCGTGTAAACGTAGGAACCCGGCACACCCGCCCCCCCGTAGCTGGCGGCGGCATTCAACTGCGTACCGCTCAGCGCAGCCCCGTAAGTAATCGCAGCCGGGGCGGCCCAGGAAAGAGTAGGCGTGATCTGCGTCGTGCTCGCCCCGCCCCAGAATACCCCGCTCACCACGGCATTCCCGCCGCCCGTCAGCACGACGTTGATCTTCACGTGCCCGGAGATGCTCCAGATCAGGTAGACGCCGTTAACAAACTGCGAAATGCTGCGCTGGTCAAGCGACGTTCCTGTTCCCGCGTCCAGTATCTGCACGTTTTCGGCGCGTCCGCCGTAGTTGTCCCAATCCACCGCGTACAGCGCGACCTGATGCGTCTTTCCATCGGTCAAATTGACGTCACAGCTGAAGCTTGAGGTGCTGAACCATGTCGCCGCGATTCTTCCCGTGTTCGCGCCGTTCTGCAGCGCCCGGGGGTCGGTCGTGGAACTGGCCCACGTGTAGTTCGACTGTCCCGCCGGCGCAAAAGTCGGATCATAGCTGGGAAGGCTCTGAGAGTCGTTCGCAATGGCAAATCCATCTGCTCCGTACTTGACCCTCCAGCTTCCCTGCGTGGTGGTATCGGAGCCAACAAAGCTCGCCTGCGCGCTAGGCGCGCCCGGATTCACGGTCAGCGTGACGGTGGCGCTCGCCGCCTGGTAATCCGTCGTGTCACTGGGATTGAACGTCACGGACAGCGTTTGGGTCCCGGAGCCGAGCACGGCACCCGCGGCTGGGTTATAGGCGAAGGTGCCTGCGATGGACGTCCCGCTTACGGTCGCCACCGCATCCAGCTGTGTGGCGCTAAGCGCGATGCCCTGCGCGATGGGCGCCGGCGTGGTCCACGTGATCGTCGGCGTGATCTTACCGGTAGACACCGGGTCGAAGAACACCGCGCTCAGCACGGCGTTCGATCCGGTGTTGGTGACGAGGATCTTTACGTGCCCCGATATATTCCAGACCAGGTAGATCCCGTTGTTGAAAGCGGAAATCGTGCGAGTGTCCAGAACAGTGTTTGTTCCTACGTCGATGACCTGCACCTTTTCCGTTCTTCCGCCGCCATAGTTGTCCCAATCGAGCGCGTAGAGCGAAATCTGGTGTGTGTTGCCATCGGTAAGATTGACGTCGAAACTGAAGGTCGTGGCGCTGTACCATGCCGCCGCCAGCCGCATCGCGCCGTTCTGCAGCGCCCTCACGTCGGTGGTATTAGACGTCCACGTGTAGTTCGACTGGCCCTGGACCGTGAAGGCCGAATCGTAGGGCGGAAGGCTCTGGGGACCGTTCGCGAGGGAATATCCGTTCGCTCCGTAGACATTCTGCCAATTGCCTTTCGTCAGAGCGTCCGTACCCACGAAAGCTACATTCGCAGTGCTCACCAAAGTGATCGTCGCGGTGCCGAATTTAGTTGAGTCCGCGGTGCTGGTGGCCGTAAGGGTGACCACCTGAGTCGTTGCGACCGCAGCGGGCGCAGCGTAAACACCCGCGCTGGAAATGCTCCCTACCTGCGGGCTGATCGACCAGTTGACCGCTTGCCCGGGCGAGTTCAGCACTACCGCGGTAAATGTTTGCGACTGGCCTTGATGGAGCGTCACCACGACGGGCGAAAGCCCCACGGGCGAGAGCGACGTGGTGGTCATCACCACGAAGGTGCCAAACTGTGGCGCCGTGTGCGCCGGCGCCGGGAATCCAAGGGGCGCGGCCTTGGGCAAGCCAACCATCGGGATGGTCGTCAAACCCCCGGCGTATATGCCGCCGGCCACTGGCGGCCCGTAAAAATTCTGCGCATCCTGGATCACATACTGGTCGCCGGGACTGAGGATTCCCGACAGGCTCGCACTGACGCTCGCAGCCGAGTTCCAGTTATAGGCCGTGATATTGGCGCGCTTGGGTTCGTAATTATTGGGCTGCACATAGACCCACGATCCCGTGGGAGCGCTCGGGGTAAAAGTGCTATTGGAGTCAAATCCTGTCGACGACTGCCAGCCCTGGAACGTCAGGTATTGAATGCCGGAAAAGTTGTTTCCGTCGTAGCCGGCTGTGGAGAAGACATCCCCGCCGTAGTAGGTGTTGTTGTTCCACACATAGTCGGCGAAATTTTGCCCGCTGAACAACCCGATCCCGACCGTCGCCGGCGAAGCCGGGTTGGTGGAAACCACGTTTCCCGTGAACACCACCGGTCCGGTCTGCCCGTCCATGCTGAAGCCCGAGTAGCCGCCGGCAAAAACATTGTTTGTTATGGTTGCGTCCAGGCCCGGCGTGTACTGGCCCACGTTGACGTAGCCCGTGGTCGCCGTGGAGGGGAAGTAGCTGTAATTGTTCTCCACCTGGATATTCTGGCGCTCCGCGCCGCCGGCGATGATCAGGTTGTACTGGTAATTGGGAGTAGGCCACGAATCTGTATCGTACAAAGTGTTGCCGGTTACGTTGAAACCAACGATGGATGCCGTGCCGCTACCATAGATTTGAATGCCTTCAAACGCATTGTCCCCGACGAAGTTATTCGCAACGACCTTCGTCCCGGTGCTGTTCTGAAAATACATCCCGTGGCCCATATTGCGGGTGGGGCCTACGAAACCGTTGTAGTAAACGATATTTCCGTAAAACTCGGAGCTCGGAGACGCGTTGTAGGCACTGAAGCCCTCACCGGTGTCGTGCACGACCATGTTGATGAACTGGTCTCCGGGACCGCCGTATACTCCGACGCCAAAAGCGGGACACGCGCCTAAGCCGATGCGGTCGTCCGCGGAATCCTGGACCTCCAATCCCCAGAACCACGAATAGGTACCGTTGACCGTAAGCACCAGCAATCCGCACCCGCTGCCATCGAGAGTGGCGCGCTGCCCGCTAAAATTCCGCACTATGATCGGCGCGGTGGCCGTTCCGTTGAGCAGACTTACAAAGTTGCCTTTGTAGGTCCCCGCGAGAAGCCAAATGATGTCTCCCGGCGCGACAGATGACGGCTGATTCAAAGCGGTTTGCAAATCCCAGGGATTGCCCATGCTTCCGTCGCCCGCCGGGGTACCGGTGGGAGAAACATAATGGTCCGCGCTCGGGACCAGGGTAACGACGGACGCAGTAAACTTCGTTGGATCCATAACACTGGTCGCGGTTACGGTGACCGTCGTTTGCGAGGCAATGGTCGACGGCGCCAGATAAACACCCGTGGAAGAGATGGTTCCGGTAGCCGGGCTGATCGTCCAGGCGACCGATTGATTGGTTGAATTCTGCACAGCAGCGGTGAATTGCTGAGGCTGGTAGCGGCCAAGCGTCGCCGTCGCAGGCGCGACGGAAACAGAAACCGGCGGCTCCAGTTGCATGAGCGCAGTGGCAGACTGGGTTGAATCGGCTGTGCTCGTCGCTGTTACAACTACGACCTGGGCTGCGGTGATGGCAACCGGTGCCGCATAAGACCCCGAAGTCGATAAGGTTCCAACATTCGGACTCAACGACCATGTCACCGGTTGGTTCGGCACATTCTGCACGGTTGCGGCAAACTGCTGCGTTTGGCCTTGATATAAAGTCGTGCTGGGAGGCGTCACCGCCACGGTGGAAGTTCTCGAATAGGTGTAAACCGCGATGGCGGTAGCATTGGCGTTGAGCTGAAACGAAATCGTATTGCCAACTTGCGCGACTCCGTTCAATTGCCAATTGCCGAACGAATAGACCTTGCTGCCGGAGGTGAATGTGGCCGGCGCGGTGAGGGTCACCGCGGTCCCGTCGTCGAGCTGTATGCTGGCATTCGTATTCTGCGTCACAGTGCCGGTGATCGGCGCGCCAGCCACCGGAGTCGATTGAATGGTGAGCGTATCCTGGATCACGTGACTAGCCATGGCGAAGAACTCCCCGCGGTCCAGCGGCACATAGGACTCGACGCCATTCGTATAGGTGTATTGGAGAGTGCCGACATCGCCGGGATTAAGCCACCAATCGCCGGTCATGAACACGCGGGAGTGCCCGTCCGTCATCATGCTCGGCACTCGCCAAACCAGGCGTCCATTCTGGTCCTGAATGAGGCCGTGGTCGGTGATCGCGTAGCCAGTTGCGGGATCGAGCGAGACGCTCATGAGGTGAAAGTCTGCGACCGGAGTGCCCGGCGGAGCGTCGTCGCCCTGATGGCCGTAACCGTTGTTGGCCCGCTGGTACCAAAAGACGCGATTATTGCCCACGGCCATGCCGATGTAGTTGTAGCCAATCCACTGGATGTTCGTGAATTCCAGGCCGGAGCCGATCACCTTGCTGGAGTCGAACATATAGAGCATGCCGCCGCCCAGTGAGAAAACAGCGCGATTACCATCGAGCGGCTGCATCCACTGGATGTAGCGCCCTGCCTGATCGCTGCTGCTTGGATCGATCTCGTTTTCATTCCAGAGATAGTTCGGCGGCAACTCATTTTGATAAACATCGATGTTGCCCGTGGCACCTTCCACCCGGTACAAAACGCCGTTCCCGTATTGCGGAGAGAACCACGCGTCACCCCGCTGGTCCACGAACATCCACAAACAGGCGGCAAACTCTCCCCCGACTTGGCCGAGATTGGTTTTTGCGCCAGTCGCTGCATCGAAGCGAAAAATGTAGGACACTTGGCCGGCGCTCTCGCCGGTTACAAAAACGTAGATGTAATTCCGCACCGGATCAACGCCAACTGCGGAGTAGGAATCGTAGTTGGGATAAATCACTCCGAAGTCGCGAAAGTTCCCTGTCGACAGCTGATAACCGATCAAGTGCGATCCGGTCCAGGTGGTGTAGGCGCCAGGAAGGTCGCTGGCAAAGTGCGTCGAGAAGTAAAGCCAGCCATTCGCCTCGACGATGTCACTGTGAATCTTGCCTTGCGGATTCGTGTACGGATCTTCGCCGCAAATTACGGTGATGTCCGGAGCGAGGACGGTGAGCTGATTCGTGTTGGGATTAAATTTGAAAAAAGCAGCGCCGTGGTGCGCATCCTGCGTGGAACTCGCAAAATAAACGTTCCCATCCGACGCATAGCGAATCCCCTCCCACTGCCCTTCCAACGTGGGGACATACGTATTCAAATCGTAGGATTGCACCGGCTGCGTTTGAGCCGAAGCGAACGTGCAGCACAGGAAGAACCACACCGCCGCCAGGCTGAGGTGAACCCAGAGGCGAAGTATCTTGGTCTGGCCGGCAAAGCCGCATCCCGCGCTTGCGCTTATGACGATACCCCCGCTAAGCAGCATGAACTTCGCGTTGCACGCCTGCGGCACCAACGCACGTAGACAACGGCTCTACGCAACAGAGCCGACACCAGGGTCGAAACCTTCTATTGATTGGAGGAAATTTATCCTGCGAGGCTATCGTTACTAGGCGTCGGGCACAAGTGAATTCTCAGCAATAGAAAACGGGGTACACCTATTACTGATAGTACTCGCGTGCGTGCTACTCATATCCGGATGCTCCACGACCCCAGCGGCAGGTGAGCAAGAGAGGCAACAGCAGAAAGTGATACCGGCCCCAAGGCTCCGCCCGGAAAGGGTTGACCGTTCAAGGCATTAAACCTTGCTCGAACAGAGCGTTTAGAGAGTATTTTCGCAGCCGAACCGTCCGTTTCAAAAGCGAGGAACCGTGATCAAGATTCGTTTTCGAAGTGTTTGTAATACCGTTTCGTTCTGGGCACATATGCGATAAGGACTGCGTGAGGAGGAGAGGTTTCCCAGGTCTATGCTGCCAGCATCCTCTCAGGGCACCGAATGAGCACTTTCCCCCGGCTCTTTGACACTACCTTTTGACTTTCCCATGCTGCTAAAATCCGGCTAACGGTGTAGAAATTCACGTCAGCCAAGGATGCTAGGTCCTCGTTTTTGATGTCCACTTCCACCCCGCCGGGGAGCACGTGTCCTGTCCGCGATCCAAGGTTAGTCAATGCGTGTGCTACTTTTTCCTGCGCCGTGTTCGATACGAGCCGGATGTGCCTCTTTGCATACAGAGCGAGGTAGTGCAAAGAGGCGTGGAGGGCGTTTTCGACCAGCCGGGGATAGGCCGCTGCAAGTTGACGTACTACTCGGTGCTCCCACAGGAGCATCTCAGTTTTGTGGACCGCTCTAGCCGTACCGAAATAACCATTCGGCTCAGTAAGCAAAGCGGCGCACCCGAACGCATTCCCGGGCACGAGCCGCCGTAGCAAAATTTCTCGTCCGTCGTTTGTTAAGACGAAGTAGTCCACATAGCCCGCCTCTACGAGAAAGAGATGCATCGCAGGTTGCTCCGCATCTTTGATGATTTGAGACGCCTCAAATGTTCGCTTGGTTGCCGCCGTGCGGATTGCACAAATCTCGCGATTGCCAAGACCCTTGAACAGCCCGACTGAGAGGGGTTCAGTTGCAGGACGAGCCGCACTCAAATTATGCATCCGGTTAATCTCCTCATCAGAGGACTTACCAAGCTCTTGCGCCCAGCGCAACTCGAACTTTGACAACAGAAGAACCGTAATCCGGACTTTGATCAAGCTGTTAGTAATAACAGTCGTTCTTGAATCTAATCGAATCCAAGAATGCTCTTGAAGCGTTTAGTTACACACGGGATCTTACCGCCCCCGTTAGCTTCCCGAAGCGGAGCGGCTGGGCGCCAGCCTGGTTTGGCTGCAAGGGATCGCAGTTTTTCCAAACAGACCGCGAAGGATGCTGTTCGAGCGGCTGCTGCGTCATAGGTCGATTTTATCGCTCGGCGATGTACATACTACGGTTCACAGGGAGAGGAATATATCGAAAGCTATCCAACCGTTGATGTGGCCTAGTCTTTCATCAGTCATGCTTACGCGCAAAGAAATGGCCGGAAGCCACTCTCTAGCCAAGAACCGGGACAAATTCTTGAGCTATAATCCCGAGCCGTGACCGACTTACCTCCACAACGGATGCAGTGCATGGAAGTATGGGGCGGGAGCCAACTGACTTCGCGTGCGGTTGAATTCGGTGGGTTGAACGTATGGGTTTATAGCAAGCCCTACGGACAGGCCCCGCGCGGCGGGGATGTCTACTACGCGTCGAGCTGTGCCACCGGCCGTATCAGCAGACTGCTGCTGGCCGACGTTTCGGGACACGGAATTGCCGTGGCCGCGATTGCTGCCGACCTGCGGACGCTGATGCGGCGGTTCGTCAATCATCTGGACCAATCCGAATTCGTGCGATTGCTCAATCAGCAGTTCACTGCGCTGTCGCAGGCCGGAACGTTTGCAACCGCGATTGTGACCACTTTCTTTGCTTCCACCGGGCGCTTGATGGTGTGCAACGCCGGCCATCCGCGGCCCTTTCTGTACCGGGCAGCGTCTCGCCAATGGAGTTTCCTGGGCGACGAAGATACGGCCGACCCAAGCAAGCCCAGCAACATCCCGCTCGGAATCATGGACATGGCGCTCTACGAACAGTTTGACGTCGAATTACAGCCCGGCGATTGCCTGATCGGCTATACAGATGCGCTTATTGAATCCCGCGACGCGGACGGCGAAATGCTGGGCGAAGCTGGGTTGCTGCGTATCGTTCGCTTGCTGGGAGACTTGGAACCGTCAAAGTTGAGCGTTGCGGTTTTGAAGGAAATTGCGGAACGTTATCCTGAGAATCTATCCGACGATGATGTGACCTTGCTGGTGATTCAGGCCAGCGGGAAACAATCTCCGCACTCTCTTGGAGAAAAGTTGAAAGCGCATCTTCGTCTGTTCGGTTCGCTGATTCGCTCCATCAACCCAAAGTCCGAGAGACCGCCCCTTCCCGACATGAATCTTGCGAACATCGGAGGAGCAATCATTCCAGCCTTAGGACGCCGTTGGCGGGCGACTGGCGTCAAGCCAGCCCCATCCAATCAAGACGAATAGGAGATCTAAACAGCCCCGGAACGCACAGGGTAGTTAGTCGGCCGGGCCTTGTCGTGACACCTGGATTTCCTTCACGATCTGGTCGAGTAGGCCTGCGAATTCGCTGGCGCGAACGGCTGGCGCGTCCACGCACTTTTGGCCCTTGAGGACGAGCGTCAGCCACCAGCATCCCGCTTCCACGCGGTGGCAGAAGAAAATACTGGTGCGAGATTTGTCCGCACCAGCGAGCAACGGATTCGGCCGATGAAGGGGAATTGTACTGAGGACTAAATCGAAGGAGTATTCGTTCAGCAGCTTCGCACCCTCCGCTGTGGAACACGCGAACCAACAAGAGCAGCCACGATTCTCTAACTGCATCTGAATGTGCCAGAAACTCTGTCTGGTCGTGTCCAGCAGCAGGACTCTGACGCTCCGCTCCATAAATTCTCCCTGCGCTTGATGTCAAATCTTGTAAATACCCGGAGAATTTCGGAATCCAGACAGAGGCGGCGTGGCCGCTTACGCTGAACAGCTGCGATCTGGGTAGGGAGGACGCGTCGATTTATACTTTACGTCATTGGATGAGTGCCTTGTGCGACGATGGTGGTTTTTCTCTGACACTCCAGAACCTCTCGCGACACGCCAGCGGAAGCCAGAAGGAATTCGGCGTCAAACAATGAGGATTTTGCCTTCTCCATGATCGGGGCTACCTTTTTTGGACACCTGAGGCGGATTCCACTCTATCTAACTGCGCGAGCCAATACTGTCCCAAAAGAGACACTTTTGAGCATTAGCCATTTGCTCTCTGTATTGCTGCTAACGAAATGTTAAAGGACGCACTTCGATCGAGGGCTTCGTTGGGATCGCCAAGTCCTGAGTGGTCGACAACGCAGAAGCAAAGCGTTACTTCAAATGTACAGGTCCCGCGGCAATCGGTAGCCACCCGTCTGCCGCTCATGACACGAGACTTAGCGGACGATCGGTTCTTTCACCGGCGCATAGTTGACCCCTACACCACTAGCAGGTGGTATGATAGACGGCATGACGGAACCAAAAGACACCCTTTGGCAGCTGCAATGTAAGAACGAGAAATGCAACGAGTTCTTCGACTATTTCGGCCGCCTAAGCTCAAACACGCGCATCAGCTGCACCCACTGCGGAAAATCCTCAAAACACGTAGTTTCCGACTTTACCCGCCACAACTCCGCCGAATAAGCCTGCCGGGACGGTACGGTAGTTGGTTCAGTTTGAACTTCTTGCCATCGACTGTGCCTGTCTACGCGCGCCAGCGCTTTCCCGGTCTTTTCGGATGCCCCGTGATCGAAGCAACAAAAATTAAGCAAGGGAAAAGGTGGTTAGGAGGTCGGAGCTTCCAGAGTCTCTGTGGCAACGCCGGTTTTTCGTCAGGGCACGGATTTATCCGTGCCGATAATGCCCGAAAATCAAAGGGGCTTCAGCCGCTCAGGGACGATTCACCTGCCACACGAACTCTTTCATCTCGGGCATAAAAACAACGGCGCGCAGCGCCCCCCGCTCGCGGCGAATTTCCCGCGAGCCCTGGTCCTCTAGTTCCTTTGCCTCCTCAACCTCCTCTGCTTCATCTTCTTCCGCAATTGCATGCGTCAGCAGAACTGCCTAACATGGATTGTGGTGAAAAAGTTCATACCGCCGAAGCATCTGCGCAACGGTCACCTGATGACCATCGCCGGCTCCTTCTGGCGGCGCAGTTTTCCGAGGTTGCTGGCCAGCGTAACCAGGCAGTTCGACGTGGAGCCGGGCACGAAGGTCCGCGGTGAATGTCATTGGCAGCCGCAACCCAAGGAACACCCGGTTCTCGTCCTGCTTCACGGCCTCGAGGGATCGAGCGAATCCGGCTACATGCTCGGCACCGCCGAAAAAGCCTGGCTCGCGGGCTTCAATGTGGTGCGGTTGAATCAGAGAAATTGCGGCGACACCGAGCACCTCACCGAAACTCTTTATCACTCGGGTTTGAGCGGTGACATTCGCACTGTTGTTCTCGAATTGATCGAACGGGATGGCCTCGGCAACATATTCGCCGCGGGCTTTTCGATGGGCGGTAACCTGGTTTTGAAGATGGCCGGGGAATTTGGCGACGCCGCGCCCCCGGAATTGCGGGGATTTGCCGCGGTGGCGCCCGCCATGGACTTGGCCGGCTGCGCGGCTGCGCTCGAGGAACCCGCGAATTTCTTCTACGAGCACCGCTTCGTCCGGCGGATGAAGCGCCGCATGCGCGACAAGGCGAGGATGTATCCGCATCGCTACGAGCTCGGCCGGATGCGGCATATCCGTACGGTGCGCGGCTTCGACGAAGCCATCACGGCGCGCTTCTGCGGTTTCCGCGACGCCGCCGATTATTACGCGCAATCGAGCGCCAACCGGATCATCGCCCACATTCGGCGCCCCACCCTGATCGTCACTGCGCAGGACGATCCGGTAGTCCCCTTCGCCGCATTCGAACATCCCGCCATTCGGGAGAACCCTTTCATCACGCTGCTCGCGCCGAAACACGGCGGCCATTGCGCGTTTATTTCAAAAGAGTCGGGAGATGAAAGATTCTGGTCGGAAGCACGAATTGTGGAATTCTGTGCGGGTCAGGCGGCCATGAAAGCCACGAAGAACACTGTCGGGAAGGGTACCGCTTCCGAGGCATCTCGCAAGCAGTTCTAAACCCGTTCCAGAAGCATCGCGATGCCTTGCCCCACACCGATGCACATTGACGCGATAGCATAGCGGCCGCCCGCGCGCTTCAGTTGCCGCGAAGCAGTCAGCACCAGTCGTGCCCCACTCATTCCCAGCGGGTGGCCCAGCGCAATTGCCCCGCCATTGGGATTCACCTTCTCACTATCATCGGGCAGGCCGAGAGAGCGAGTCACGGCGAGCGCCTGGGCCGCAAACGCCTCGTTGAGTTCAAACAAGTCGATGTCCGCCATCGAGAGGCTAGTCCGCGCCAGCAGTTTCCGCACTGCCGGAATTGGCCCCATGCCCATCACGCGTGGTTCCACACCCGCAGTTGCGGTTCCCACCACCCGCGCCAGAGGCGTCAATCCAAACTTCACCGCCGCAGCTTCCGAAGCGACGAAGAGGGCGCACGCCCCGTCGTTAATACCCGACGCATTTCCGGCAGTTACCGTCCCGTTTTTTCGGAACGGCGCGGGAAGCTTCGCCAGTTTCTCGATCGTGGTATCCGCGCGAATATGCTCGTCATCGGTCACCGCGTTTACCGTCCCCTTGGGCCCCGGCACACTGACCGGCACGATTTCCTCTGCGAAGATGCCGGCCTTCTGAGCGGCGGCGGCTTTCTGCTGGGAGCGCAACGCGAACTGGTCCTGGTAGCGCCGCTCGATGCCGTAAGCCTCGGCGACATTCTCGGCGGTTTCTGCCATAGAATCGGTGCCGTACTTCTGCTCCATCAGCGGATTGATGAAGCGCCAGCCCAGCGTCGTATCGTAGATTTGCGCATCGCGTGAAAACGCTGCAGCCGCCTTCGGAATCACAAAAGGACTCCGGCTCATACTTTCCACTCCGCCCGCAATCGCGAGCGAAATCTCGCCGGCGCCGATAGCTCGCGCCGCAACGGAAACCGCCTCCATCCCGGACCCGCACAACCGGTTCACGGTAGCCGCCGGCACGGTATGGGGAATCCCCGCCAGCAGCGACGCCATGCGCGCCACATTGCGGTTGTCTTCACCCGCCTGGTTGACGCACCCCAGAATCACCTCATCGATCGACTCCCAATCGCTCTTGGGAAAGCGCTCTCGCAACGCAGACAAAGGAACCGTCGCCAGGTCGTCCGCGCGCACCTGGGCCAGCGCGCCTCCATAACGCCCGATCGGCGTGCGAACTCCCTCACAAATAAAGGCAGGCGGCATCCACCAATTCCTTTCGCGGATAATTGCGATTCCAACACAGTTTCGGTTGCGCAAATCCGCGTGTCAAGCGATGAAGGAGCGGTGTCGAAGGACGGGCGACAAAGGTTGATGGCAGTTCAGTTTGAGCTACTTGCGATCGACTGCGCCGCTGCCGCTCACCTGTTTTTGCGGATGCCCGTTGCGGCGCCCGCCTGACACGTTCCATTTGTGTGATGGCTTATGATGGATTTGACGGCAAGGGCTTTGTCGCGAGCGCGGATCGCCGGGCGCTTTCTTTCGGCGACGCGTGCCGGCCACACATGGACGGACCTATGGCTTCCCGCATTGAAGATTACGCGATGATTGGCGATTTGGAGACGGCGGCGCTGGTTGGTAGAGATGGGTCTATCGACTGGCTGTGCTTGCCGCGCTTCGATTCCGGGGCTTGCTTTGCGGCGCTGTTGGGCACCGCCGAACACGGACGCTGGAAGCTGGCTCCGGCGGGATCCGCAAAACAAACTGCACGGCGGTACTTGCTGGACACTTTGATCCTTGAGACGGATTTTGAAACTGGCGATGGCGGAGTCACTGTCGTCGATTTCATGCCGGTACGGGAGAAACACCCTCATCTGGTTCGGATCGTGCGCGGGCGGCGCGGCGAAGTTCCCATGGACATGGAACTGAGTCTTCGGTTCGATTATGGCGAACTGGTTCCGTGGATTGCGCGGCTCGAGGACGGACGATTGCAGGGCGTGGCGGGGCCTCACATGGTTGTGCTGCGGAGTTCTGTGGCGCTACGGGGCGAAAACCTGAAAACCGTGTCGCAATTCACCGTGAAAGCTGGCGAGTCGGTTTCGTTCGTGCTGGGCTATGGGGCTTCTCACCTTCCTCCTCCGGGCGCGATCGATCCGGAGAAAGCTTATTTGAAGACCGTGGAATTCTGGAGGGAGTGGACTAGCGGGTGCAAGTATCGCGGGCCTTATGCTGACGCGGTGAAACGATCGTTGATCACTTTAAAAGGGCTGACGTATCTGCCTACCGGGGGAATCGCGGCGGCTCCCACAACTTCGCTTCCCGAGAAAATCGGAGGGGAACGAAACTGGGATTACCGCTACTGCTGGCTGCGGGACGCCACGCTCACGTTGCATGTGCTCATGGACGCGGGCTACGAGGAAGAGGCGGCATCCTGGCGCGACTGGCTGGTGCGGGCGGTGGCGGGAAGTCCCGATAAGGTGCAGATTCTCTACGGGCTGGCGGGCGAGCGGCATGTGAAGGAATGGGAGATACCCTGGCTGCCGGGATATGAGGGGTCGAAGCCGGTGCGCATCGGCAACGCCGCGTCCGAGCAACTGCAACTCGACATCTATGGCGAGGTTGCGGGCGTGCTGCACCACGCCCGTAAGGGGCTTACGGACGGCGAACCGGATGTTGCGCTGGGCGAGGCACTGCTGGAACACCTGGAAAAAATCTGGAAAGAACCCGACGAGGGCATTTGGGAGGTACGCGGGCCGCGACGGCACTTTACGCATTCGAAGGTGATGGCGTGGTTTGCGTTCGACAGCCGGATCAAGAGCTCCGAACAATTCGGGTTGAAGGGACCGCTGGACCGCTGGCGGCGGGTGCGCCAGGAGATTCACGACGACGTTTGCCGCAACGGGTTCAATGCCGAGATGGGCAGCTTTGTGCAGTCCTACGGCTCGACGGCTCTGGACGCAAGCCTGCTGGTGATCCCACGTGTGAATTTTCTCCCGGCGTCCGACGTCCGCGTGCAGGGGACCATTCGCGCGATCGAACGCGATCTCGTAAGAGGCGGCTTTGTGGAGCGCTACCACACCCAGGAGGCCGATGACGGGCTGCCTCCTGGAGAAGGCGTGTTCCTGCCGTGCAGCTTTTGGCTGGCGGACGCTTATGCCGACTCCGGCAGACTGGATGACGCACGGAAGCTCTTCGAAAGGCTGCTGCAATTGCAGAACGATCTTGGGTTGCTTTCCGAGGAATACGATCCGGAGGCCAAGCGCTTCGTCGGCAACTTTCCCCAGGCTTTTTCGCACCTGGCGCTGGTGAATACGGCGTTCACGCTCAGCCGCGCGGAACGCTAACGCGATCGCGGGGGCACCAGATTGTTGGCGCGGTAGTAGACGACGAGCTGCCCGTAATGTTCGCCGTCATCCTCGATGACGCTCCACCAGAGAGTGGAAACGCGCACGGGGTCGGCGGTGAAGGGCGAGAAAATCGCCTTATCGAGTCCGGCGTCTCCCTGCGCTTTGATCACGGCAGAGCCGGCTGCGACGGCGTCTTTCAGCAATTTGACTACGTCCGCCTTGGACTTATAGACGGCGCGCGAGGGGTGCTCGCCGTGGAAATCGGGGCCGGCCTGGGAGCCCTTGACTGCCGTTATCGCCAGAAAATCGTCGTTGGCTATGTGCAGGATGGTTTCCGCGAAGGTGCGCTGATCCTTTTGGACCTTGAAATCGTACTTGTCCTCGGGAAAATCCTGGGCCATCTCGACGAGCTTGCCACCAATTTCATCCCAGGCGCGTGACAAATCCTCCGAAGGGGGTAGCAATAGGTCGCTGGAATCTTTGGTTGACTTGGCTGAGGCCTGGGATGCGATGCGCTCGTCGGGGATTGCCGCCGGTGTCGCCGATAGTTGAAAGAAAACAAGAACGCTCAAGCACATGCCCAGGCGCATGGGTGATTCTCCCCTGAAATTCCTGCGAAATTATTCACGGCAGAGCCTAACACGCCGAACATGCGCTGAGGAAGGGTGAGGCGAGCTGCTTCGTTCCGCGGTTGCACGTTCGTCTGCGTCGTTCAACAATCATTGCATGGAAATTCAAGGATGGGACGAGCGCTACCGGTCAGGAAGGGCGGAGGAGCGGGAGACCGAACCTAATCCGCTTCTGGTGGAGACCTGTTCGAAGCTGCCGGCTGGAAAGGCGCTGGACCTGGCTTGCGGCGCTGGACGCAATGCCATGTGGCTTGCGCAGCGTGGATGGAGCGTCACTGCGGTGGATGGGGCGCCCACGGCGATTGAGATTCTGCGGTGCCGCGCCTTGGAAGGCGGCGTCGCGGTGGATGCGAGGATTTTCGATCTCGAAAAGAACGCGTTCGAGATCGAAGAGAACTGCTGGGACCTGATTGCTATGTGCTTCTACCTGCAGACATCTCTATTCGAGCCGGCCAGGCGGGGAGTGCGACCGGGCGGCATTGTGCTGGCGATCGTCCACATCGCGGAAGCTGGAGAAGAACCGACGGACCACCGGCTGCGCCCGGGCGAGCTGCGGCAATACTTCTCAGACTGCGAGATTCTCCACTACTACGAAGGAAAGTCGAACGACCCAGCGCACAAGCGGCCCGTGGCGGAAATCGTCTCGAGGCGCGCTTAACCCGCGGCTGTGAAGATTTTGGGCGGGGCGGAGCTTCTCATCCGCCGCCAGTCGATCCGCCACTGCCCGCGCGGCATTTTCACCCAAGCCAACTGCTTCTCGGGAGTGCCGCGGGCGTGGTGATAGAGCGCGGCGGTTCGCTGATAGAAACCGCGCGTGTGCGGCGAATCGCCGAATCCCAGCAGGCGGCAATCGAGGTGATGGCAAAACTCATGGCAGAGGGTGCTGAAGAATGTGCCGTAGGAAGTCACCTGCTTGCGCACGGCGGTTCGCGTCCAGATGCGGATGAGCCTGGTTTGCGGGTGGTAGTCCCCGAACAGCTCCACCGACCAGCCACCTTCCCGGACGCGCAACGGGCGTGCCGCCAGAACACGAACCTCGGGGCGCGGAACTCCGTAGAAATCGGCGGCGACGGAGAGGAAGTCGCTGCACGCGTACGAGATCGCCGCAGGCTTGCCGGATTCCATCGCGGATTCGATGGCTTGTGCGCGAGTGACGAGGCGCTCGTCCACGGGCACTCGAAGGGCGATACGCTGGTCGCTGCCGAGAAATTCAGCGAGCGATTTGGGTCTGCGCGGCGGACGATCCGTAACCATTCCAATTTATCTTTAGTCGAAGACGCGCGTTCGTGCAAGTGGTCGGCGAAAACGCGAAAATAGCGCCCACAAAGAGGCGTCGTTCGAGTCGCGCAATACCGAATATACTGATGCTATGAACACTCGCGTCGATCATTCTTTCATCCGCTGCAAATTCGGGACGAGAATCGCACTCATCTGCGCCCTGGCAATTGGCGCAAGCGCCGCGTCAGGGCAAGGCCCCGTGCAGAATGCTCAGGGGCTGGACCGCGCCGCGGTGTTGAATCACCTGAACGCAGCCCTTAGCTGGTATCGCGATGCCAACAATCGAGTGCAGACTCCCGGATTGCCCAGCGACGTGGTTTATCAGGACACCGCGCAAAATCTGGCGATGCAGGCTCTGCGACTGGCCTTCCAATCGGCCAACGCCGAAGCGGCCCTGATTGACGCCGCAAACAGAAGCACAGCCGCCGCAAACAACGCGAATCAGCCCGGTTCGGGTGGGGTGCAGCCCGCCAACTACAGCCAGATGGAAACGCAGGTTTCCGCTCAGATTGCCAACCTGCAAGCTGAAATTGAAGCGCTCGACAAACAGATCGCCGGCTCCGCGGCCGGCAAGCGACAGGGGCTTCTTTCCCAGCGCGACGCTCTGCAGGGTGAATTGGACCTCAACAAAGCGATGCAGGATTCGATTGAAAAAATCGCAAGTTTTGCCGAGAGCAGTGAAACGGCGAGCCAAGGGCTGGCGGGCACGGTTAATACCCTGGCCCGATCGGTGCCGGAAGTTCTCGCTACGAGTAAGACGGCTTCCAGCACAAAGCCAGCGACCGCACCGCCGAAGAGTTCCAATTCGGCTGGCCTCGTGGGGCAAGCGCTTTCGCTTTACGACCAGGTGACGGCCATGCACGAACTCGATCAATTGATTGCGCAAACGGCGCGCGTGCACGATGCGGCTGCCGCCGTCCGCAGCCCGCTGCGAGACAATCTGGTGGCTACGGTTCGCCGGGGCAACGCGTTGATGGGTTCCTCCGGGTCACAGGCGCCACCTTCCGCTGCGGCGCTTCCTCCGGCAAGCGTGCAGAGCGAATACCGGAGCCTCACGAACAATTTCAAGCAGTACGCGGCGGCCCTGGTGCCGCTCGCGCAGGAGATGACGGTTCTCGACGAAAGCCGCTCGAATTTCGCCGACTGGAGGCGGTCGATTGCGAGGGAATCGCGGGGCACGCTCGAATCGCTGCTCACGCGGGTGACGGGAATCGCTCTCGCACTCGGACTGGTGCTGTTCCTGTCCGAGATATGGCGGCGGCTCGCGTTCAAGTATGTGCGCGATCAGCGGCGGCGCCGCCAATTCATGATCATGCGCCGAATCGTCGTTGGATTTTTATTCGGCATCGTGATCATCCTGGGATTTGTGAGCGAGTTCAGCTCGCTGGCCACGTTCGCGGGATTTGTGACCGCCGGTGTCGCCGTCGGATTGCAGACCGTTCTCCTCTCGGTGGCCGCCTATTTTTTCGTGATCGGCCGCTACGGCATTCGCGTGGGAGACCGCATCAGCATTGCGGGCGTCACCGGAGATGTGATCGACATCGGACTGGTCCGCCTGTATTTAATGGAGCTATCGGGGCCGGCGGTGGACCTCTACCCGACCGGGCGAATCGTGGTGTTCTCTAACTCGGTGCTCTTCCAGGCGACGACGCCGCTCTTTAAGCAGCTTCCGGGCACCGATTACACATGGCACGAAGTGGTGCTGGATTTGACGGCAGGAGGAAATCACAAGGCGGTTCAGGACAAGGTCGCGGCGGCTGTGAATGCCATCTACGAGCAGTACCGGGATGACATCGAACGGCAGACCAGTTCTATCGAGGGACGCGTGGAGTTCCAGATCACCGTCCCGGGGCCGGATGCGAAACTGCAATTTGGCGACAGCGGGCTGGAACTGATCGTTCGTTATCCGGTGGGCATCCGCAAAAC